>DAITAE010000102.1:0-7031 GCA_036824445.1 Streptosporangiaceae bacterium
AGGGTGACGACCCGAACCGGTACAAGATCACCAAACAGGCCGACACGGTGATGCTCTTCTACCTCTTCTCGTACGAGGAACTGCGCGAGATCTTCGGGCGCCTCGGGTACGACTACCGTCCTGACACGGCCGCCCGGAGCGTCGCCTACTACGACCGGCGGAC
This sequence comes from Streptosporangiaceae bacterium, assembly GCA_036824445.1. Lineage (GTDB taxonomy): Bacteria > Actinomycetota > Actinomycetes > Streptosporangiales > Streptosporangiaceae > UBA9676. The sequence goes on from DAITAE010000102.1 coordinate 164, forward strand.
ATCGCACGGCTCGACTCTGAGCTTCGTCACCCACGCGGGGGTGCTCGCCGCCGTCGACCCGGAGAGCTCGTGGGACCGGTTTCTCGTCGCGCTCCGCAGCGATGTCGACGACATCCAGGGCGGCACGACGAAGGAAGGCATCCACGTCGGTGTGATGGCCGGGACACTCGACGTCATCCAGCGGTATTACGCGGGTACCCACGTCCGCGGCGATGTGCTGTACTTCGATCCCCGTCTCCCGGGCCAGCTGGATGGCCTGTCGTTCCCGATCCAGTTCCGGGAGACAACGATACTGGTCACTGTCACCGGCGAACGCCTGACGCTGGCCGTCCACCCCGAGAGCGTGAGCCGGCCGGTCGGGGCCGGAGTCCCCGGCGACGTTCGCGAACTGCACGCTGGCGACCGCGCTGTGTTCGAGCTCAGCCCGGATGCTGCGACCGTCGGGCCGCCGGGCGGCGACTGAGAGAGGACGCATGCCGATATTCCAGGGAGCAATCTTCGACGTCGACGGGGTATTGGTCGACTCCCCGCACCAGACGGCGTGGCGCGACTCACTGCGCGAACTGATGGAGTCGGACTGGAGCGACATCCGCGGCCGCACGACGTGGTCGCCGGAGGCGTTCACATCCCGCGTTTACGAGCAGTACGTGTCGGGCAAGCCGCGCATGAGTGGCGCCCGCGCCGCACTCGATTACTTCCATGTGCCCGATGCTGACCAGCGGGTCGGCGAGTACGCCCAGCGCAAGCAGGATATGGTCGTGCGCCTCATCGAGGCTGGCGACTTCACCGCATATCCCGACGCGCTGCGGTTCGTCATCGCCGTCAAGGACGCCGGCCTGCTGATCGCGGACGCCTCGTCATCGAAGAATGCCATGATGCTCTTGAGCAAGATCTCGCTCGACACTTTCGCGCAGCAGCAGGGGATCACCTCGCCGACTCTGCGGCCTGGTCTCTCGCTGCTTGACTACTTCGACGCCGACCTTTCGGGACGCGACTTCGCGCACGGCAAGCCAGACCCCGAGATCTTCTTGACCGCCGCGCGCGAACTCGGCGTCGAGCCAGACCACGCCGTGGTGCTCGAGGACGCGCCCGCCGGCGTCCAAGCTGCCAAGGCCGGCGGCATGGCCGCGATCGGGATCGCACGAGCCGACGATACGCAGCTGCTCGCCGCGGCCGGGGCCGACATCGTGGTCACTACGCTCGACCACGTCGATATGGCCACCCTCGCCGCAGGGCGACTGGCCAAGCGGAAGACCTAGGCACGAGATGACGAGCATGTCGTGGGCGGCCCCAGGCCGGACGGGGTGGCGGGCATTCACCGGGCGGCCTGATCGGACCGGTTAGCATCGGCTGATGGAGTTCAGCCGGGAGCTGCGCGACGACGTGCTCTCAGGCGACATCACCGTCTCCTTCCGGCTGTGGCGGCGCGCCAAGGTCAGGGTCGGCGGCCGTTATCCCGTCGGCCCTGGATATATCGAGGTCGACGCCGTAGAACTGATGCCCTTTTCCGCCATTACGACAGCCGATCTGCGCCGCAGTGGCGAGAAAGACATGGAGTCCTTGCGCCAGCGGGCCGCCCACGCCGGCCCGGTCACCGACGACACCCTGCTCTACCGGGTGGAGTTCCACACCGTAGCGTCGCAGTAACAGGCCGCTGACGACCACCGAAATCGAGCCGGACCTACCGATGACGGGCGTGAGCAGATCGCGGATCGTCTCGCCGATCATGAACCGTCACCTCCAGATGCCGCTACGACCAGGATGCCCGGTAGCTATCGCGGGGTGGTGGCCAGGAAGGCGTCTGCGATCGCCTGCACGTGCCGCGCGTCGGTGCCGCAGCAGCCACCGAGGATGGTGACGCCCGGGTGCTGCGCGTGCAGCCGCACGTAATCGCCCGCTAGCTCGACCGGGTCCCCGGCGTCCAGAGTCGGTGATTCATCGAGTTCGGCGTGGCTCTTGCTCGATGCGTTCGCCCGGATGCTGCGAACGCGTGCGCCGAGCGCACCACCGGGCAGGGCCGACCCGAAGTGGGAGGGGTGCGCACAGTTGACCCCGTAGTAGACCGGCGCGCCGCCGGTGGCGGCGTCCACTGCTTCGACCGCATCGGCCAAAGGCGTGCCATCCGGCAGGCGGCCATCGGTCTCGGTGGTGAAGGAGATGACGGCCGGAACGCCAGCCCGGGCCGCGGCCCGGGCTATCCCGATCGCCTCGGCGGCGTAGGTGATGGTCATCGCGTGCACCAGGTCCACGTCTGTGGCGGCGAAGATCTCGATCTGCTCCCGGTGGTAGTCCTCGGCTTCGCCCGCAGGCATGCATGCTGCCGGGTCGTAGGCGTCGGCGCGCGGCCCTATACATCCACTGACCACCACCGGCGAGCCTGCCGCATCCAAATAGTCGCCGCGCACCCGGGACAGCAGACCGACGGCGGACTCGTTGACCCGGCGCAGTTCGGCCGCCGGATAACCGATCCGCGAACCCCAGTCCCGGCTGGCCCGCCACGTCGGCGCCTCGAGGATCACACCGCAGCCGTGCTGCACCGCGATGTCCACGTGACGACGGAAGTACGCCTCCAGCGCAGCCGTCCCGCGTGCGTCGTCAACCAGCACGAAGGCCGCGAACTCCGGCAAGTCGAACCCCTGGTTGAAGATGAGATCGGTCTCCAGCCCAGAGTCGGTCAAAAACACCTCGCCGCCCAGCTGCGGCAGCTCGTCGCGATACACGTCCTCCACCCCCGTCAGGCCCGCCAGGACAACACGCCCTCAAGCCGATTGTCACGCCGCCCACCTCGCCACTCGACCTCGCTTAGCCCTCAACGTGCAGCCTCAACTCCCGGAACGCCTCTATGAGCTTCGGTGTAGTCCACAGCGCGTTCAGCCCACTCGGATTGGGCAGCACCCACACCTGGGTCTCGCCGATGGTCTCGCCCTGAGGGCCCACCGCCGCGCCGCGGCGGCCGAACGCCGCCCGGTAGGCGGTGACCCCGACGACCGCGAGCCACCGCGGCTGGAACCGGGCGATCTTCGCGTTCAGGATGCGGGCGCCCGCGAGGAACTCCTCGGGCCGGAGCTCGTCGGCGCGGGCGGTTGCGCGCGCGACGATGTTGGTGATGCCGAGCCCGAGGCCGAGCAGCCGCTCCTGCTCATTGGGCCGGAAGACGCGCTCGGTGAAGCCGGAGCGGTGCAGGGCCGGCCAGAAGCGGTTCCCGGGCCGGGCGAAGTGGTACCCGGTGGCGGCGGAGTACAGGCCCGGGTTGATGCCCGCGAACAGGACGCGCAGGCCGGCCGCGATGACGTCGGGGATCGCCCGGTCCCTGGCCGCGTCAAGATCAGCTTGCGTCGGGCGCGGCCGGGCCGGCGCAGGGGCCGGCGTCACGAGGTCCGCTCGCTGAACGGGCTTTCGAGCGCCCTCCCGGCGACCGGTACTCCGAGCTGCAGCACAAGCCAGATCCTCGCGGGGTCGGCAAGAAGGCACGGTTCCTGGACCGGGTCACCGTCGACGATGATCAGGTCAGCGATCTTGCCCGTCTCCACGGTGCCGATGAGCTCACCCAGGCCGAGGGCCTCCGCTGCGGTCTTGGTCGCGGCCGTGAGGGCCTCGGCGGCGGTGAGCCCGTGGTGTACCATCCGCTGGATCTCCAGTCCGGCGGCCACGTTCATGTCGCTGCCGAGCGCGATGCTGACCCCCGCCTTGTTGGCAGCCCGCATGCTGGCCGCGCCCTGCTCGAGGTTGTGGCGCGCCAGGTCGGTCAGTACCGGCGGCATCTCCGGCACCGGTTCGGCTTGGGACGGGTCGACCACCTCGCCCAGCCCGGCCATCCAGTAGTAGCCGGACAAGGTCGGCACCAGGACCTGGCCGGCCGCCGCCATCGTGTCCAGCAGGTCTGGCCGCTGATGCAGGTACATGCCGTGCTCGATGGTGTCGGCACCGTGGCGGACCGCCGCCGCGCAGCCGTTCAGCCCTTCGGCATGGGCGGAGACCCGGAAGCCCATGCGGCGCGCCTCATCGGCCACCGCCGCCAGCTCGGCCTCGGTCAGCTGGAGCGGGTCGGGATCCTCCAGCTCATTGGATCGGGCGCCGGTCGTCATCACCTTGATGAAATCGGCGCCCGCGCGGATCTGCTCCCGTACCGCCCGGCGCATCTCATCGGGACCGTCGGCCTCCCGGTACATGTCGCCGTAGAAACGGCCGCCCGGCGCCGTCGCCGAAATGATCTTCCCGCAGGTCAGCAACCGGGGACCGCGGAACGCGCCGTAGCGCATCGCCTGCCGCGCCTCCTGCGGCGCCCGGCCCTGAGACCCGGTGATCCGCACGGTCGTTACGCCGTGACGCAAGTGGTCGCGCAGCTCGGCCTGCAGGAAGTGCCCAGCGGTCCCCGGGAGCACCTCCTCCGCGCCGCGCAGGACCCGCGGGACGCGGCCCGAGGCGTGGGTGTGCGCGTCGGTCAGCCCCGGCATGAGCATCCGCTGCCCCACATCCAGCTGCTGGGCGCCATCCGGGCACGGCTCCGAGGCATCGCCCACCCCCCGGATGATCCCGTCCTCCACCAGGACGGCGGCGTTATCGCGGACCGGCCCGCCGGTGCCATCGAACAGCCGTGCGCCCGTCAGCCACAGCCGGCCCCGGCTGGGAGCCGGAGCGGCAAGCAGCGCCGGGAACCTGTGTGCCACGCGGAACCGGCCCTCCTCATGTACTCGTGCCGTCACGGAGCCGAACCGGTGACGGACCGTGGCCCAAATCCTCTCACCGGCCCGCCGGATCAGGCTCGCCGGGCGGGAACGTAACGAGCAACACCACGGCGGCGCCGTTCCCGCCGGGTGGTCGCGGGCGCGGGCTTGCGCGCCTGGCGCGAGCGGCCCGCTATGATGCCGCTCGCCGCCACGCCGGGATCACCCGGGGGGAGGCGGGCAGCGGCAGCCCGTCCCGGCCAAGAAGAGGCGCGTCATGAAGATCAACGGATCGGCTGCCCTGGTCACCGGCGCCAACCGCGGGCTCGGCAAGGCGTACGCCCGGGAGCTGGTCAAGCGCGGTGCGGCCAGGGTCTACGGAGCCGCGCGCGATCCAGCCGCCGTCACCGAGCCCGGCGTGACGCCCATTGCCCTCGACGTCACCGACCCGGAGCGCGCCGCCCAGGTCGCGGCGCAGTGCGCGGATGTCACCCTGCTGGTCAATAACGCCGGGGTGATGGCGGCCAGCACGTTCATCGGCGCGCCGAACCTGGACGCCGCCCGGCTGGAGATGGAGACCAACTACTTCGGCACGCTGCGCATGTGCCGGGCCTTCGCCCCGGTGCTCGCGGCCAACGGCGGCGGCGCGATCGTCAACGTGCTCTCGGTGACCAGCTTCTACACCAACCCGTTCAACGCCTCCTACGGCGCCTCGAAGGCAGCGGCCTGGTCCCTGACCAACGGCGTCCGGCTCGAGCTTCACCACCAGGGCACCCTCGTGGTCGCCGTGCACGCCGGCTTCATCGACACCGACATGGCCGCGCTGGTCGACGCGCCCAAAATCAGCCCGGAATCGGTTGCCCAGCAGGTCTTCGACGCCGTCGAGGCCGACCGGATCGAAGTGCTCGCCGACGAGCGGTCCCGGTTCATCAAGGCATCGCTGTCGCACGATCACGAGCTGATCTACCCGCCCGTCCAAGAGTTCTGGGACGCCGCGGTGAAGGGCACCGGTTAGCGCGAGCCAGCCGCCGCCCTTGCTGGGGAGTCCCTGTCATCCGCAACGGATGGACGCACCGCCCGCGTGCCCATGCTTCACTTGCCGCATGGTGATTTTCGGCTTCGGGCCGGGCAAGCAGGAAGACCTGGGCGAGATCGCGCCGAGCGTGTGCCCGAACTGCCACAACCAGGTGTTCTTCCATCATGTCCGGTCGAAGAAGAGGTTCAGCCTCTACTTCGTGCCGGTGGTGCCCTACGGCACCGACGACTACCTGGTGTGTCCCATCTGCAGCCGGGGTCTTCAGATCAGCAGCGCGCAACTGCCCTACGTACGCTCGATGTCCAGCGCGGCCGCGTCGTTCCGCGCGGGCCGGCTCGCCGAGGCTCCGTACATGGCGCAGGTCGATCGGTTCTGGCGTCAGCTCGGAGTGAATCCCGCGGGTCAGCAGGTCTTCGCCCCAGCCAGCCCCGGTGCCGCGCCCGGCCGGCCAGCCGCACCAGCCCAGCAAGCCGCCCAAGCCCGGCCAGCCGCGCCTGCCCGGCCGACGGCCCCGGCCCAGCCGCCGCCCGCGGCAGGCGACGAGACACCGTGGATATCGCAGTTGCGAAAGCTCGCGCAACTACACGACCAGGGCGTGCTTTCCGACGCTGAATATGAGGCAGCCAAGCGGCGCGTCCTCGAACAGAAGTAGCGGCGCGGGCTGCGCAGACGGTCAGATAGCCACCGACCGTGCGTCCTGCCCGCCGTCGAGCGCTTGGCCACGCCGCACCCGCCGTGGCGGCAGCTGCCCGCGGGAGCGCCGCCGGTACGAGGTGTCGAGCATCTGGGCCCCGGCCGCCAGCCAGGCCACGATGTAGACGACGGCGACCAGGAACACCCATCTGGCCAAGGACTCGCTATCGGTCGCAATAGCGATCAGCGTCAGAGCTGGCGCAACGGCCGCACCTGCGCACGCGAGGACCGCCTTGGTCACCGGCGGCCGAGCGGGCTCTTCGGCGGGCATCCCGGCCGCCCGGGCCACGGCCAGCCCCGCGGGGAGGTCGGCGGTGAGGGCGGCCAGGTCCGCGTGGGTTCGCGCGGCGAACGTCCGCCCCGCGCGCGTATCCAGCTCGTCCTTGGTCAGCCGGCCCTGCACGAACGCGGCCTTGAGCACGTCGATCACGTGCTCGCGGTCGGCGTGGGAGGCCCGCAGGCGGCCTCCGCCCGC
>DAITAE010000102.1:7131-10843 GCA_036824445.1 Streptosporangiaceae bacterium
GCCGCTGCGTGGTGGCCCGCTGCCGTGTGGTGGTCCGCCGGCCCCGCCGTCACTGGCACCTCCCCGCGAGCACAACGCAGGGATAGCGTAACGCCGCCGCCCGCAGGCGGCCATCCGCGCAATCACCGGCGCCTCCCCCGGAGCCCAGAATGAGCGCTGCGGCTGCCCTGGCGGCAAGAGATCCTTGCCTCGGCTTCGGCCTGCTGCCGTGATGCGCGCGGTGACCAGCGTGCCAGGATGGGCCCCGCTGGTTCGCCGCCGTTGGCTGAGGAGGCTGCGATGTCGGGTGAGGTAGCCGGGCCGGTGACGGGCGCGAGGATGACCGAGGACTACGTCCGGTCGGTCGGCCGCCTGGCTTATCTGTGGGGCTGGCCGCTGGTGAACATGCACAATCGGCTGTCGATCATGGCGAAACTGCCGGGCCCGGGCCTGTTGGGCGGGGCGGTCCCGGCGGCCCCGCCGGGCAGCGTCGGCATGCTGCACGACTACGTGACGCCAGAGGAGCGGCTGGTCGCCTGCCCGAACCAGGACGTCGTGTACGGGTTCGGAATCCTCGACGCTCAGCGCGGCCCGTCGGTGGTGCAGGTACCCGATTTCGGTGACCGGTTCTGGATGTATCAGGTGGTGGACCAGCGCACCGATTCGTTCGTGCGCCTGGGCGCGATGCACCAGACCAAGCCGGGGCTGTACCTGCTCGCCCCGGAGTCGTGGGATGGCGCGGTGCCCGGCGGCATCGCGGGGGTGTTCCGGTTCGACACCCGGATCGCCGTCTGTATCCCGCGGGTGTTCATGGACGACACGGACTCCGACCGCGCCGCGATCCAGCCGGTCATCAACCAGGTGATGGCCTACCCGCTGAGCGAGTACACCGGCGCGATGCGCACCACCGACTGGAGGGCCGCGCCCACCTTCCCGGCCGGGGATGCCACCACCGGCAGTCAGGAAACCCAGTGGGTGGATCCAGGGCAGTTCTTCGCCGAGCTGCCCGCGGTGATGGACGAGGTCCCCGCCCGCGCTGGGGAGCAGGCTCTGTACGGCTGGCTGGACTCGGTGCTGCAGGCCGCGGCCGCCGATCCGCAGCTGGCCGGCCAGCTGAACGCAGCGGCGGCCGACGCGAACGCGGGGCTGGTGGCCGACCTGTTCCAGTTCCGCAACATCGGACTGCCGCTGCCCGGTGGCTGGAGCACCCAGCGCAACGGCGCCCGCTTCGGCACCGACTACCTGTCGCGGACCGCGATGGGCAAAGCCAACATCTTCGTCAACACGCCCGAGGAGACCACCTACTTCTACCAGGACCTCGACTCCCGTGGGGAGCGCCTGCACGGGTCACACTCCTACGCGGTGACCTTCCCGTCCCATCGCCTGCCTCCGGTCCGGGGCTTCTGGTCGCTGACGCTCTACAACGAACGTCACTTCTTTCACCCCAACGAGCTGAACCGCTATTCGCTGGGCACCAAGAACAAGAACCTGCACCATGCCGCCGACGGGTCGCTGACCCTGACCGCCTCCGCCACACCCCCGGACGACGACGACCTGCGGAGCAACTGGCTGCCCGCCCCCGCCAGGCCGTTCTCGCTGTACCTGCGCGCCTACTGGCCCGAGCAGCCGATCCTCGACGGCACCTGGGCACCGCCGCCGGTCATCCGGTTCCACTGAGGCTCTCGACCCGGCTGTCATGATCGGGCGACGTCCGGCCGGTCCGTGAAAGCCCGTCCAGGATCGCCGCCCCGGCTCGAACCCGGGCCCCCTTAGCCGCAGGCTCCTGTCCCGGGTTCGTCTATGACGAACGTGATCCCATCCTGGAAGTTCTGCTGACCCGCTGCGTCTACCACCGTGACTTCCAGCTGGTGACTGCCGACGCTGAGATCTGCCGGTGACATTATCTGGCCCTGCTGGAAGTAGTACGCCACTTGAAGCCCGAACTCCTCCGGGTTCAAGAAGCGCTTGACCGCGGTGCGGGTTGTCGGTAGCGGAGCGCCGTCAAGGGTGAAGCTGACGTTCAGGCCGTCCACGATGCGCGCCGCGTCGTTGTGTTTGAACGAGGCGTCGCCGCCCTCGATGTCAGCGATCAAGATGACGTGCCAGTCTTCGGCGCAGAAGTGAGCGCCGTCCCACGGTGACCCCGAGAAGGGGCGGATCGAACCGTGACTGCCAAGAAAGTCAGCCGGGGCGCCCTCGGCGGTTTTGCTGTGGAGCAGGACTGCCTGTCCCCCTCCGCCGAAGGCGTTCAGCACGGCCTCGGCGTCTCCTCGGGTAATCCGGCGTGATGTGGAACTCGCTTTCATGAGATTTGCCTCCCTCGCGAATGGGCTGGCTAGCCCGAATATTCCTGGTGGACGGCCCGCGCGGTCCCCCGTCGCCCCAGTGTGTGCACGACCTCCCGGCCGGTCGCCATTAGACGTTCTGCGTATGTTCCTGCCGATCCGGCCGGGGCTAGCGTTGAAGCCATCGAGGCGAGGGGAGGATCGCGATGACGATCCCGGTCACGGTGAGCGAGAGGGATCTGGTGGCCCTGCTGGGGATCGTCACGGACCACCGTGGCGCCGACCCGGGAGATGGGCTGCCGCTGTCCATGCTGCATCAGCTGATGGTTCAGGTGCCCAGCGAGGCCGTGTCGTTCTTCGGCCTGGACAGCCGTCAGCAGACGATCTGGTTCGGGCAATCGGTCCCCGCTGACGACAACGATGATGCCGATGTGTTCTGGACCCATTACTGGGACTGCCTGCCGTGTTCCTATCCCGACCGGACCGGTGACGTGCGCAGCGTCACCGCATCTCGGATTTCTACAGCGCACGTCAATGGCATGCCACCGGCATGTACCGCGACTATCTGGGGCCGGCCGGGTTCGAGCACGAGCTGATGCTGTGCCTTCCTGGCGCACCGGGACGCACGGTGCGGCTGATGTTCTTCCGTGGCCCCGGCCAGGATTTCAGCGAGCGCGACCGCGCCCTCCTCGCGCTGCTGCGCCCGCACCTGCTCGAGGCCTACGCGGACGCAGAACTGCGCCGCCGCGGCATCCCGGCGCTGACGACCCGGCAGTGGGACCTGCTGCGCCTTGTCGCCGAGGGCTACACCAGCTCCCAGGTCGCCCGGCGGCTGGGCCTGTCCGAAGCGACCGTGCGCAAGCACCTGGAAAACATCTACAGCCGGCTGCGGGTGTCCAGCAGGACGGCAGCCGTCACCCGTGCCTTCGCCGCGGCGCAGCCGCACAGTCCCGGCCCGATGCCGAACTGATTGCGCCGCTCCCATCCGGTGGCGTCAGCGAACTGGCACGAACGGTGACCGCCCTGCAGAACATCGGCGCCGACAGCCACGCTGCCCGCACTGGGCTGCCCTGGCCGGCCAGCGCGTCACGATCCGGTCCAGCGCCTGGCGTTCACCGGCCGATCGGGTCGTGCGCCTAGTCAATGCCGTTGAAGCTGACTCCTGCCAGCGGAGGATTGGGGTGGGCCTGGTTCACGCCGGCGTGGGCGGCGACGGCCAGGCCGACCATCAGCGCCATAACTGCCATCGTGAGAACCGCCGTGATCCACAGTCGTACCGGCCGGGTCATCGCGACCTCCTTTACTCGGTCCTTCCCGTGCTCCGGGATCATCGGGTGGTTCGAAGCAGTGGCGGCGGCGGATGGGTGCCGCGGCGGAACAAGCCGGTCGCCGGCGCCTATTGGCGCGGAGGATAAGGGCTTGGATCGACTTCGTGGCCGACCTGTGTG
>DAITAE010000103.1:0-10842 GCA_036824445.1 Streptosporangiaceae bacterium
TCGTGGTGGAGACCAGCCCCAGGGCACCCGACTTGAGGCCCTTGTCGACCTGCTGCTCAACGGAGATCTGATCGGTGGCCATGCCTCACCTTCCTGGCCGTCAGCCCACCGGTGCCGCGTGCTCGCGATCACCCACGTCGAGTCTGCTCTTCACTACGGCGCCGTCGCTGGCCCCGCATATGCGTTCCTCCGTACTGCTGCCACGGTTCTAGCATCAATCTGGCCGGATCGCAACGATTTCAGTCGCGAAAGACGTAGATGACGACTAGTCCGGTGTGTTGCGCGCCCAAGGGACTAGGATCTTCGGCATGCGGATACTTCTCGTCGGCGCAGGCGGGGTGGGCACCGCCATCGCCCGGATCGCCGCCCGCCGCCCCTTCGCCGATCTGGTCGTCGCCGACTACGACCTCGAGCGCGCCCGGCGGGCGGCCGGCCAGGAGTTCGCCGCCGTTCAGCTCGATGCGCGTGATGAGCCTGGGGTGGCCGAGCTGCTCACGTCACAGCGCTGTGACGTCTTGCTCAACGCCACCGATCCGCGCTTCGTCATGCCCTTGTTCCGGGCCGCGCTGCAGGCGGGCACGCACTACCTGGACATGGCGATGTCGCTGTCGCAGCCCCACCCGGCCGAGCCGCACGGCCGGACCGGGGTCAAGCTCGGCGACGAGCAGTTCGCACTGGCCGGCGAGTGGGAGCGGCGGGGCAAGCTCGCGCTGGCCGGGATGGGCGTGGAGCCGGGCCTGTCCGACGTGTTCGCCCGCTACGCCGCGGACCGGCTGTTCAGCGAGATCAACGAAATCGGCGTGCGGGACGGTGCGAACCTCGTCGTGCAGGGCTACGAATTCGCGCCCACGTTCTCCATCTGGACCACCATCGAAGAGTGCCTCAACCCGCCGGTGGTCTGGGAGAAGAACGGCGGCTGGCACACCACCCCCCCGTTCTCCGAGCCGGAGGTCTTCACGTTCCCGGCCGGGATCGGGCCGGTCGAATGCGTCAACGTGGAGCATGAGGAAGTGCTGCTGATGCCCCGCTGGATCGATGCGAACCGGGTGACCTTCAAGTACGGGCTGGGGTCCGAGTTCATCGGCGTCCTGGAGACGCTGCACAAGCTCGGCCTGGACCGCACCGACCCGGTGCGGGTGGGCGACGTCACCGTCTCACCCCGCGACGTGGTGGCCGCCTGCCTGCCCGATCCGGCCACGCTGGGCGACAAGATGACCGGCGTCACCTGCGCGGGCACCTGGGTGACGGGCACGGGCACCGAAGGAGGCCCGCGTGAGGTTTACCTCTATCACGTAGTGGACAACGCCTGGTCCATGACCGAATACGGCTCGCAGGCGGTCGTCTGGCAGACGGCGGTGAACCCTGTTGTCGCGCTGGAACTGATCGACGCGGGCACGTGGTCTGGCGCGGGCGTGCTCGGCCCGGAGGCGCTTCCCGCCGAGCCCTTCCTCCACCTTCTCACCGACTACGGCTCACCGTGGGCGATGGAGGAGCTGACGCCGGCTGGCGGGTAAGAAACTCAGTAATTCCGAACGGAGGCATCGTGGTGCAGGAACTGCAGAACTTCATCGGTGGCCAGTGGACGGACACCTCCTATGACAAGCGCTCCGAGCTGATCGACCCGAGCACCGGCGAGGTATTCGCCACCGCGCCGGTCTCCAGCGAGACCGAGGTGGACGCCGCGGTGCAGTCGGCCGCCGCCGCGTCCGAGAAATGGCGGGACGCCACCCCGTCCGAGCGCAGCCTCGCCCTGATCCGGATCGCCGATGCGATCGAGGCCCGCGCCGACGAATTCGTTAAGGCTGAAGCACAGAACACCGGGAAGCCGATCGGGCTCACCAAGTCCGAGGAGATCCCGCCGATGGTGGACCAGATCAGGTTCTTCGCCGGGGCGGCCCGGATGCTGCAGGGGCTGTCGGCGGGCGAGTACATGGCCGGGTTCACCTCGATGATCCGGCGCGAGCCGATCGGGGTGTGCGCGGCGGTGACGCCGTGGAACTACCCGATGATGATGGGCGTCTGGAAGTGGGCTCCGGCCCTGGCGGCGGGCAACACCATGGTGCTCAAGCCGTCCGACACCACGCCGGTCACCTCGCTGCTCATAGCGGAGCTGATGAGCGAGTTCCTGCCGCCGGGGGTGTTCAACGTGGTGGCAGGCGACCGCGACACCGGGCGCGCCCTGGTCTCCCACCCGGTACCGGCCATGGTCTCGATCACCGGAAGCGTGCGGGCGGGCAGGGAGGTCGCCACCGCGGCCGCAGGCGATCTCAAGCGTGTCCATCTGGAACTGGGCGGCAAGGCGCCGGTGATCGTGTTCGACGACGCGGACGTGGCGGCCGCGGCGGAAGCGATCGCCGTCGCCGGCTACTTCAACGCCGGCCAGGATTGCACCGCAGCCACCCGGGTGCTGGCGGGCCCCGGCATACATAACGACCTGGCGGATGCGCTGGCCGAACAGGCGCGCGGCCAGACCGTGGCCGGCCCCGACACGGCGGACGCCGACTTCGGGCCGCTGAACAACCCCGCCCAGCTGGAGCGGGTCAGCGGGTTCCTGACCCGCCTGCCGGACCACGCGCGGGTGCTTGCGGGCGGCCACCGGAGCGGTGACCGCGGCTTCTTCTTCGAGGCGAGCGTGGTGGACGGGCTTCAGCAGGATGACGAGATCATCCAGAACGAGGTATTCGGCCCGGTCATCACCGTGCAGCAGTTCGGCGACGAGGGCGAGGCCCTGAAGTGGGCGAACGGGACACAGTACGGGCTGGCCTCGTCGGTGTGGACCAAGGACCACGGCCGCGCGATGCGGATGGCCCGGCAGCTCGACTTCGGCTGCGTGTGGATCAACACCCACATTCCGCTGGTGGCCGAGATGCCACACGGCGGGTTCAAGCACTCCGGCTACGGCAAGGACCTCTCCATGTACGGGTTCGAGGACTACACCCGCGTCAAGCACGTGATGTCCTCGCTGGACTGAGCGCGGACGGCGCCATATCGGCCGCGGCAGTCGTCGCGCCGCGCTCTATCAGGCCTGGCGCCATATCCGGTATGGTGCCGCCAGCCCGGCGCGGGCGGCCGGGACTGAGCCCGGAGGTGCGATGGGGAACGGCATCACGTGGTACGACGTTCTCGAAATGCAGCCGGGCGCATTGCCCGACGAGATTCAGTACGCGTACGACTCCAAGGCGAGCCTGCTGCGGCCGGACATGGTCGCAGGAGCGGCCTCGATGGTCCTGGACGCGGTGGCTCGCGGGCAGCGAATCCTTGACGAGGCCCGCCGGGTCCTCGGTGACCCCGGCAACCGGGAGCGCTACGACGCCGACCTCCGCACCGGCGGCACCGGCATCGAAGAATCAGCACCGTCCGACCTCGACCGGCTGGCGCCACGCCAGGACTCGTGGACGCGGATCACCGTGCCGGACCTCCGTGGGCTGTTCTACAGCGTGTGCCTGGACTACGTGAGCCGGCTGGATCTCCGGCTCGAGGAGGTCCGGCTGACAGAGCATCCGTTGCCGGTCGACGGGCTCGTCGTCGGCCAGTCGCCAGCACCGCTCGCCAAGGCGCACCGGTCAAGTGAGCTGACGATTCAGGTGTGGCATCCACCGGAGCAGCAGCGGGACGGCTGACCGGGCCGAGCTTAGGGCGGTGGTCACGGTCGGCCCCACGGGTGGCCGGCGCCGGGGCCGTGCCGTGTGCCGCCGACCATAGGATCAGGCCATGCTCGACGACTCCGAGATCCAGCGGGTTCTTGTGATCAATGCCCATCCCGATGACGTGGACTTCAGCGCGGCGGGGACGATCGCGCTGTGGACCGACGCCGGGATCGAGGTCACCTACTGCATCGTCACCGACGGCGATGCCGGCGGGCACGACGAAAGCGTGCCCAGATCCGGGATCGCTCCGTTGCGCCGCGCCGAGCAGACCGCCGCCGCCAAGCACGTGGGCGTTCACGACCTGCGGTTCCTCGGCTACCCCGACGGCACGGTGGAAGCCACCCTCGGGCTGCGCCGGGACCTCGCCCGCGAGATCAGGCAGGTGCGGCCCGACCGGCTGCTATGCCCCTCACCGGAGCGGAACTACGCCCGGCTGGGCGTCAGCCATCCCGATCACCGCGCCGTGGGCTCGGCGGCGCTGGACGCCGTCTATCCCGACGCCCGCAACCCCTTCGCCTTCCCGGACCTGCTCGCCGACGAGGGACTCAAGCCCTGGACCGTCCGCGAGGTCTGGCTGCAGGGCACGGCCACCCCCGGCCACTACGTCGACATCACGAGGACCTTCCCTCGCAAGATCGCCGCGCTGCGAGCGCACGAGAGCCAGACCGGGCACATGGAAGGACTGGAGGACTTCCTGCGCGGCTGGCTCACCCGGGCGGCCGCCCAAGCAGGCCTGCCCGAAGGCAGGCTTGCGGAGGCATTCCAGGTCCTCAACACGGCCTGATCCGGGCATACCTGGCGCGCCGATCCACCGGTCGCGGGCCGCCACAGTCCCTGGTCCACCTTTCGGTCCTTTTGCCCGGGCGTCGGCTTCGGCTCACATATCACTGAACTCACGGAAGATTTCAGCTACATCACGATGGGTCTGGTGCGCCTGCCTCCACCGGCCTAGGTTGGCAGTCAGGCGCATCTGCGCCGTATCGGGAGGAGACCACGCATGGCCAGCATCACCGTCACAGTTGACGGGGTCAAATACTCAGATGAGGTGGAGCCCCGGCTGCTGCTCGTCCATTACCTAAGGGAAAGACTCGGCAAGACCGGCACCCCCGTCGGCTGCGATACATCCAACTGCGGCGCATGCACCGTGCACATGAACGGCGTGTCCGTGAAGAGCTGCGCCGTGCTGGCGGTGCAAGCCGACGGCGCCGAGATCATCACCATCGAGGGGCTCGCGGACGGGGAATGGCACCCGCTGCAGGAGGCCTTCAAGACCGAGCACGCCCTGCAGTGCGGCTACTGCACACCTGGCATGATCATGGCCGCCGCCGACCTGCTCCGGACCAACTCCCATCCCAGCGACGAGGAGATCCGCGACGGGCTGGAGGGCAACCTGTGCCGCTGCACGGGATATGAGAACATCGTCCGCGCCGTCCGGCGCGCGGCCGGGGCGGGAGTGACGCCATGACCACCGACACCCAGGCAGCCGCCCCAGAAGTCGGCAAGGCACGCCTGCGCAAGGAGGACGCCCGGCTGCTGACGGGCCAGACGAACTGGACCGACAACATCGTGCTGCCCGGCATGCTGCACATGTGCTTCGTCCGCAGCCCGTTCGCGCACGCGCGGATCACCTCGGTGGACGTCAGCGCCGCCCGGGGCATGCCCGGCGTGATCGCCGCGTTCTCCGGCGCGGACTTCGCCGGCGAGCAGGGCAGCTTGCCGTGCGCGTGGCCGGTCACCCCCGACATCGTCATCCCGCACCATCCGCCGATGGCGACCGACGAGGTCCGTTACGTCGGTGAGGCGGTCGCCGTGGTGGTTGCCAGGGACCGCTATGAGGCCGCCGACGCAATCGCCGCCGTGGACGTCAACTACGAGCCGCTGCCGCCGGTGCTGGACATGCGGGCCGCCCTCGAAGAGGGCTCGCCCAAGGTGCACGAGGCGGGTAACAAGAGCTACGAGTGGGTTTTCGAGCAGGGGGACCCCATCGCCGCGTTCAGGGACGCGCCGGTGGTGATCGAGCGGAATTACCGGCAGCAGCGGCTGATACCGTGCGCGATGGAGCCCCGTGCGGTGGTCGCGAGCACCGACGTGGCCGGTGAGATCACCCTGTGGTCGTCCACCCAGATCCCGCACGTGCTGCGGTTCGCGCTGTCGGCGTTCTTCGGCATCCCGGAGCAGAACATCCGGGTCATCGCTCCCGACGTGGGCGGGGGCTTCGGCTCCAAGCTCCAGGTCACCGCCGAGGAAGTGCTCGCGGTGCTGGTCTCCAGCAAGCTCCGCAGGCCGGTCAAGTGGACCGAGTCCCGCAGCGAGGGGAACCTCACCGTGCACCATGGCCGGGACCAGTGGCAGCGGATCAGGATCGCGGCCGACCGCGACGGCAGAGTCCGCGGCCTGGACGTCGACCTGCTGGCCGACATGGGCGCCTACCTGATGCTTGTGACGCCGGGGGTGCCGCTGCTCGGTGCCTTCATGTTCCCGGCCATATACAAGATGGACGCGTACTCCTTCAAGTGCACCGGCGTGTTCAGCACCAAGATGCCAACCGACGCCTACCGCGGCGCCGGCCGCCCCGAGGCCACGTTCGCCATCGAGCGGATCATGGACGAGCTCGCCGTCGAGCTCGGCATGGACCCACTGCAGCTCAGGGAGCGGAACTGGATCAAGCACGACGAGTTCCCCTACACCACGATCGCCACGCTGGTCTACGACAGCGGGAACTACGAGGCCGCCACGGCCAGGGCCAGGGAGCTTTTCCGCTACGACGAGCTGCGCGCCGAGCAGGAGGCGCGCCGGGCGTCGGGCGATCCGGTCCAGCTCGGCATCGGGATCTCCACCTTCACCGAGATGTGCGGGCTCGCGCCCTCCCGCGTGCTCGGCTCGCTGTCCTACGGGGCCGGCGGCTGGGAGCACGCCTCGGTGCGGATGCTGCCCACCGGCAAGGTCGAGGTGGTGACCGGGTCAAGCGCTCACGGCCAGGGCCACGAGACGGCCTGGAGCCAGATCGTCGCCGACAAGCTGGGCATCCCGTTCGAGGACATCCGGGTGCTGCACGGCGACACCCAGGTCTCCCACAAGGGCATGGACACCTACGGCTCCCGCTCACTGACCGTTGGCGGCATCGCCCTCGCCGGGGCCTGCGACAAGGTGATCGCCAAGGCCAAGAAGCTGGCGGCGCATGTCATGGAGGCCAGCGAGAACGACATCGAGTTCACCTCCGGCCGGCTCCACGTGCGCGGGGATCCAGCCCAGGGCCGCAGCATCCAGGAGATCGCTCTCGCCACCTTCGCGGCGCATGACCTCCCCGACGGGATGGAGCCCTCGCTCGACTCCGACCACACCTACGATCCAGACAACTTCTCCTTCCCGCACGGGACGCACCTGTGCGCGACCGAGGTGGACACCGAGACCGGCCGGGTCACCATCCGCTCCTACGTGGCCGTCGACGACGTGGGCAAGGTCGTGAACCCGCTCATCGTCGAGGGCCAGGTGCACGGCGGCATCGTCCAGGGCATCGCGCAGGCGCTGTACGAGGAGGCCGTCTACGACGACGACGGCAACCTGCTCACCACGACCCTGGCCGACTACCTGGTCCCGTCCGCAGCCGACGTGCCGACCATCACCACCGACCGGACGGAGACGCCGGCCACCACCAACCCGCTCGGCGTCAAGGGCGTCGGCGAGGCCGGCACGATCGCGTCCACCCCCGCGGTGGTGAATGCCATCGTGGATGCGCTGCGGCCGATGGGGATCAACGACGTCCCGATGCCCTGTACGCCCGAACACGTCTGGCGGGCCATCCAGGCCGCACGCGATACCGGCACGGGGCAGAACGGAGGCGGGCAATGATCCCGGCGCAATTCGACTACACCAGGCCCGGGTCGCTGGACGAGGCGGTCCGCGCCCTGGCCGACGGCGGCGAGGACGCCAAGGTGATCGCCGGCGGGCAGAGCCTGCTGCCGCTGCTGCGGCTGCGGCTCTCCTTCCCGGATCTGCTCGTGGACGTCGGCGGGCTCGGGGAGTTGCGCGGTGTCCGCGACGAGGGCGACACGCTGTGGATCGGGGCGCTCACGACCCTCGACGACGCGGTGCGCGACCCGGTCATCGGCCAGCACTGTGGGCTGCTCGCCCAGACGGCCGCACTGATCGCCGATCCCGCCGTCCGCCACCGCGGCACGGTCGGCGGAGCCCTCGCTCACGCCGATGCGGCCGGAGACCTCCCGGCCGTGGCGACGGCGCTGGACGCGACGATGATCGCCCGCGGCCCGGGCGGGGAACGGGCGATCGGCGCGGGCGAGTTCTTCCTGGACTACCTGACCACCGCACTGGCGCCGGATGAGATCCTCACCGGGATCCGGGTGCCCAAGCTTGGCCCGGGATGGGGATATCGTTACGAGAAGTTCCATCTCACCGCTCAGGCGTGGGCGATCGTTGGCGTGGCCGCTCTGGCCCGCCGGGCGGACGGGCACGTCGCGGAAGCCAGGATCGGGCTGACTAACATGGGCCTGGTCCCTGTCCGGGCCCGGGCCGCGGAAGAGGCCGTAGCCGGGGCCGAGGCCAGCACGCAGGCCCTGCGGTCGGCTGCCGAGCGGGCGGATGAGGGAACGCAGCCGCCGTCTGACCTGCACGGCGGGTCCGACTACCGGCGCCACCTGGCGCGGGTACTGACCGCCAGAGCATTGGCGGCGGCATCAGGAGTCTGACTATGGAACTGGAGCACTCGTTCACCATCCCGGTCCCCCCGGAGCGGGCGTGGCAGGTGCTACTCGACGTCGAACAGGTGGCGCCCTGCATGCCGGGCGCCACCGTCGACTCGGTGGACGACGACGTGGTGACCGGCCGGGTCAAGGTCAAGGTCGGCCCGGTCGCCCTCACCTACGCCGGCAAAGCGAGGTTCACCGAGCGGGACGAGCAGGCCCGGTCCATCACGCTCGAGGCGTCGGGCAAGGAGACGCGCGGCGCCGGCACGGCCTCGGCCACGGTTCGCTCGTGGCTGGAGGAGGAGGGCGACCACACCCGGGTGACGGTGCACACGACCATGAACGTGACCGGCAGGCCGGCCCAGTTCGGCCGCGGCGTCATGGCCGACGTCAGTGGCCGGATCATCGAGAGGTTCGCGAGCAACCTCGCGGTGCAGTGTGCCACCGGCGCCGTGCCCGCGGCGGCCGGGTCCGGCGGCCCCTCCACGGCGGCGTCCGGTGACGGTGCAGGGATGACAGCGACCGGCGACGCTGCAGGGGCGGCAGCGACCGGCGACGGTGCAGGGGCGGCAGCGTCCGGCCGCGAGGCACTGCCGATCCCGATCGAGGATCTCCATCTCCCCGTGCGCGCCTTCAACAGCCTGCGGCGGGAGGGTATCCACACCGTCGGCGACCTGTCCACCCGCAACGAGGCGGACCTGCTCGCGATCGCGAACCTGGGCCCCCAGTCGGTCAGTGAGATCAAGCAGAAGCTCGCGGAACGGGGACTCGAGCTCGGCGGCGCTGCCGCGGAAGCGGAACCCGTGGCCGCAGGCTCCACCGGTGGCGCGGCGGCCGCCGCGCCCTCGCCGACCGCGACGGCCCAGGCCGCACCGCCGCAGTTCGCGCGCCCGCCGGACGAGGACGCGATCGACCTGCTCAGCGTCGCCGGCTTCCCGGTGCTGAAGCGGGCGCTGCCCGCCGTCGGCGTGGTCGTGGCGCTTATCATGCTGCTCCTGCTCGGCCGCCGACGGCGCCGTCAGCGGGCTCCTCGCGCCTGATCGCGGCGGGCTCCCGGCGCGAACCGCGCCCAGCAGCAACGGGCCGCCGTCGCGGCTCCGGTGCCGTATGCCCTGGTTCTCTTTCTCGTCTCCCGCCCTGGTACTGCGGTCCATGACCGCTGTTGGCGGCCGCTGCCGACGGGTGCTGCCGGTCAAAGCGCCGTCGACCGGGCCGTGCCGATCGGCCGCTGTCGATTCCACAAGGGACCGTTCGTCGGTTAGGTAGGGCGCACCACCGGGCGCGCCCATCGGGGGAAGACCGGCGCTTTCCGGCTGGCCGTTCTCCGGCATCGAGAGAGGAACAACCGTGAGCAAGTACCTGCTGCTGTACCGCGGCCCGGCGACGCCGATGGAGGACTTCACGCCCGAGCAGTCCGCCGAGCAGATGCGTGCCTGGGGTGAGTGGATGGGCAAGGTCGGCTCGGCGCTGGTGGACGGCGGGGCGCCGTTCGGCGAGCGGACCACGGTCAGCGACGACGGAACGAGCCCCGCGCCCAGTGACCAGAACGGCTACACGATCGTCGAGGCTGGCTCCCTCGACGGCGCCCGCGCGCTCACCGACGGGCACCCCTTCCTTTCCGAAGGCAAGGGCCGGTTCACCGTCGAGATCTTCGAACTCGTGCCCATGTAGCAGGGCCCGGGCTGGGCAACCCGCGAGGCGGCCGCGACGGGCGGCCCTCAGACGGTGGAGGGGACTGGCTGAGGGCTGCCCGTCGCGGCCCGGCTGTCACGCCGGAGCGGTCTTGCGTGTCTCAGGGGTAGAGGTAACTCGAGGCACAGAGAAGGAACCACGACATGGCGCGCATCTCGCTTGACCCACCCACGACACTCGGCTACCGGCTCGGTCGCTGGTTCTCCCGCCGCAAGTACGGCGTCATGCTCGATCCGGGTGCCGCCATCGGGCACAACATGCAGGTAGGACGCTCGTATGCGATCTTCGAAACGCAGGCGGAGCGCTGGCGCACGCTGGACCGTGACCTGAAGGATCTCGCGGTGACCGCCGCCGCCGCCAGGATCCGCTGTGCGTGGTGCATGGACTTCGGGTTCTGGGCGGCCACGGTGGGCCACACCGCTCCCACGGCGAAGATCGAGGCCGTGCCGGCCTGGCGGGACGGTGACCTGTTCAGCGAGCTGGAACTGCTGGTCGTGGCGTATGCCGAGGCGATGACGGCCACCCCGCCGGAGGTCACCGACGAGATGGTGGCGGAACTCGGCAGGCATCTCAGCGAGGCGCAGCTGGTCGAGCTGACCGCGATCATCGCGGTGGAGAACCTGAGATCGCGGATCAATTACGCGCTGGGGCTGACCGCGCAGGGCATCGCGGACGGGGGCGATCCGGCCAGGGCCGGCCGCCAGGCTGCGACCGCGCCGTGAAGCCGTCCGGGGCAATTGGCGCATCCGGCCTGACGATCGAGGCGGCGGAGATCAACGGCGGCCCGGGGATGCTGGTCACGG
>DAITAE010000620.1:0-2860 GCA_036824445.1 Streptosporangiaceae bacterium
GTGCGGGTTCATCCATACCAGCCGGTGGCACAGCCGGGAAAGCCGTTCCATCGCCGCCGCCAGGACGGCCGGGTCGCCCCGGTCGAGGCCGTCGGAGCAGATCACCACGATGCCGCCACGGGCGAGGCCTCGGCGGCCATAGTCCCGGACGAAGGTGTCCAGGGACGCGCCGATCCTGGTCCCGCCCTCCCAGTCGCACACCGTCCTGGCGGCCTCGGCGAGCGCCTGGTCCGGGCTGCGGTTCGCCAGTTCGCCGGTGATCCGGGTGAGCCGGGTGCCGAAGCAGAACACCTCGACCTTCGCGGCGGCGCGTTTCGCCGTGTGCGCGAACTGAAGCAGGCTGCGCGAGTAGTCGGCCATCGAGCCGGAGATGTCGAGGATGAGGATGAGCGGGCGGAGCCGCACCTTGCGCTGCCGCCAGAACAGCACCGCCGGCTCGCCGCCGGTGCGCAGCGACGCGCGGACGGTGCGGCGCAGGTCGGGGACGCGGCCGGCGTTCCCCGCGACGGTCCGCCTGCTGCGCCGCCGCGGCGGGGTCAGCCGGATCCGGGCCATGATCCGCCGCAGCGCGGCCAGCTCCTCGGGAGTGCAGGCCGCGAACGACTTGTGCCTGAGCGTGTCCACATCGGAGGCCATCAGGCCGAGCACGGCCTGCTCCTCGTTGCCTTCGGCGGCCGGATCGGTGGCCGGGACCTGCAGCACCGCCTGGGTCTCGGTCCCGGCGCGGGCCCGGAGAGTGAGCACCTCCCGGACCGGGTCGCCGGCGTCGAGAAAGAAGCTGCGGAACACCCCGTCGTAGATCCCGATCTGCTCATGCCGGGTGACCAGCGTGCTCCGGCCCGCCCAGTACAGGTCCAGCAGGTCGGACGGGTCCAGCGAGGTCATCGCCGCACAGTAGGTCAGGACTTCGCCGGAGCCGACCGCGAGCCCGGCGGCGCGGAGCGCCCGCGCGAAGTCCACCAGCACCCCGACGATCGGAGCGTCATCAGGCACCGGACGTGATCTCTTCCAAGTTGTCCCGCACCACGTCGAGGTCGTCGCGTTCCTTCACGACGGCGCCGAGCGTGTCCTGCGCCATCTGCGCATCCAGGCCGGTCGCTTCCGCCCCGCCGAGCAGGCCAAGCGTGCGTGCCCAGTCGATCGTCTCGGCGACGCCGGGCGGTTTGGCGAGATCGAGCTCACGCAGCCGGTTGACGGCGGCCACGACCTTGCGGGCCAGAGCCTGGGATATCCCCGGCTCCTTGATGAGCACGATCTCCACCTCACGGTCGGCGGGCGGGTAGCCGATCCAGTGGTAGAGGCAGCGCCGCTTCAGCGCGTCATGCAGTTCGCGGGTGCGATTGGAGGTGAGCACGACCAGCGGGGCGCTGTCGGCCTTGACGGTGCCGATCTCGGGGATGCTGATCTGGAAGTCGGAGAGCACCTCAAGCAGGAACGCCTCGAACTCATCGTCGGCGCGGTCGACCTCGTCGATCAGCAGCACCGACCGGTCGCCGGAGCGGACCGCTTCCAGCAGCGGCCGCTCCAGCAGGAACTTGGGGCCGAACAGCTTGTCGACCGCTTCCTCCCCCAGCACCTGGTGCTCGGACAGAGCCCTGATCTGCAGCATCTGCCGCGTGTAGTCCCACTCGTACAGCGCCTGGTTGGTGTCGATGCCCTCGTAACACTGCAGCCGGATCAGCTTGCGCCCGAAGACCGCGGCGAGCACCTTGGCGACCTCGGTCTTGCCAACGCCCACCTCGCCTTCCAGCAGGATCGGGCGCTGCAGGGACATCGCCACGAACAGCGCCGTGGCCAGGCCACGGTCGGCCAGGTAGCCCCCCTGGCGCAGCAGGTCCGTCAGCTGGCCGACGTCTCCCAGATCGCCGGGCGCAGGCTCGTTTCGCGGCATCTGCATTATGGGCGGGGCTTCGCCGGCCCGAGGATCAGGTCGGCGACGCTGCCGCCCTCGGGGTTCAGCTTGCCTTCGCGCTGGAGGCGGTCCCGCCAGGCGGCGCGCAGGTCACCATCGTCCTCGGCCATGTCATGGAAGCCGACGTTGGCCATCCGCTTGCACGACTTCCCGGCGCCGGTGGCCTCGTCGAGGTCCGCGGCGGTCTGACCGTGCGCGCTCCACACCCCGCGAAGCACGTCGAGCGCCTCATCCGGCTCGCGACTCATCTTGGCACCTCCGGCCGGCACAGCTGTCCGAGGCTGACTCTAATTGGTCTTACCCGAGACGGCGACCGCCGATTAAGTGATCTCTTATCGGCGGCGTCACCGCCGCGGCCAGCGTTCTTCCATGATACTGAGCCACGTGGCCGGCCCGGATCCGCCGATTCCCGCCTACGCTGCGCCGGTGCGCTGCCTGATCAGATCGGCCAGGTTAGAAGGCCACACCACCTCCGCCGTTGAATCGAGCTCGGCCAGCGTCCACCAGCGCCAGGCGGCGATGCCGTCAGCGGCGTGCATCGCCTCGACACCCCGGATCACGCGGCTGGGCTGGTCCGTCCGCGCCAGGTAGAGGCGCTCACGCTGGCGTACCAGCTGCCCGCCGTAGTCCATATCGAAACTGCGCCGCTGCACCTCGCCGAGGAGAACCACGTCGCTCCACCCGGTCTCCTCCGCCAGTTCACGAGCGGCGGCTGCCTGATAGTCCTCGCCCGCGCTCAGTCCCCCGCCGGGGGTGGACCAATGGCTGCCGTTGGGCGGGCCGTCGTCGTAGCGCATCAGCAGCACACGACCATCGGGATCCAGGAGGACCACCCTGGCGGCTCGGCGCACCGGGAGCCTGCCCATCACGGGCCCACAGCCTAGCTGGCGCTGGCTGGGCCATCGCGCCAGCGGGCTCGGATGCGGTGGGCGAAGCGGGTGGCGACCG
>DAITAE010000621.1:0-2860 GCA_036824445.1 Streptosporangiaceae bacterium
TGCGCTCCAGCATGTTCATGAAGTCCATGTTGCCGCCGAAGTTGAGCTGGTAGGTGCGCAGCAGTTCCACGCCCCTGTCCTCGAACAGCTTGGCCAGCACACGGTGCGTGATCGTGGCGCCCACCTGGGACTTGATGTCGTCGCCGATGATCGGCACGCCGGCCTCGGTGAACTTGCGGGCCCAGGCCGGGTCGGAGGCGATGAAGACCGGCAGCGCGTTGACGAAGGCCACCCCGGCGTCCAGCGCGCACTGCGCGTAGAACCGGTCCGCCTCCTCCGAGCCGACCGGCAGGTAGGAGACCAGCACGTCGGCCCGCACGGCGCGCAGGACCGCGGTGACGTCCACCGGCGCTTCGTCCGACTCGGTGATCATCTCGTGGTAGTACTGGCCCAGGCCGTCCAGGGTCGGCCCCCGCTGCACCATCACACCGGTCGGCGGCACGTCGCAGATCTTGATCGTGTTGTTCTCGCTCGCCCCGATCGCCTCGGCAAGGTCGCACCCGACCTTTTTGGCGTCCACGTCGAACGCGGCGACGAACTCCAGGTCGCTCACGTGGTAGGGGCCGAACGTGACATGCATGAGGCCCGGCACCCGGCTCGCCGGGTCGGCGTCCTTGTAGTACTCAACGCCCTGGACGAGGGAACTTGCGCAGTTGCCCACACCCACGATGGCTACGCGTACCGAACCCATGAGGTTTGCTCCTATTCTCTCGCCGCCTGCTGGGGGCACTTGCTGTCAGCGGGGAGGGGGCGAGCCCGCCCCGCTCACGTGCCGTTCTCCGCGGTCCGCGCGGAGTGCGGTGGTGAGGCCGCCCCGGACTCCCGCTCCGAGGCGATGAGCTCGTTCAGCCAGCGAACCTCACGTTCGACCGATTCCAGGCCATGCCGGTGGAGTTCGAGCGTGTACCTGTCGAGCCGCTCCCTGGTCCGCGACATCGCCGCCCGAACACCGTCGAGACGCTCCTCGAGCCGGGTCCGCCGGCCTTCCAGGATCCGCAGCCGGATGTCGGCCCTCGTCTGGCCGAAGAAGGCGAAGTGCACGCCGAACCCGTCGTCGTCCCACGCCGCGGGGCCCGACTCGGCCAGCAGGTCCTGCAGCCGTTCCTTGCCGTCGGCGGTCAGCCGGTAGACGATCTTCGAGCGGCGGCCGGAGCGCTGCCTGGCCTGGCCGGAGTACCTGGCCTGGCCGGAGTACCTGGCCTGGCCGCCCGGGCGGGACGGCCCCGCTGGCCGGGCCTCGGCCGGTGGCTCCTCGGCGATCAGGCCCTGCGCGAGTAGCTCCTTCAGGCACGGGTACAGCGAGCCGTACCCGAACGCCCGGAACGTCCCCAGCAGAGCATTGAGCCGTTTGCGCAGCTCATAGCCGTGCATGGGGGTCTCGTGCAGAAGCCCGAGCACGGCGAGTTCGAGTACGCCCGACCGGTTACCGCCCACGACTACCCTGGCCTCCTGCCCGTCTGTCCCGGCTCAACGATCCGTGTGGCACGCACCCAGGGTGCCATACCGATGTATCGAACCGATACATCACAAAGATATGGTCAGCGTGACCATCGTGCAACCCGGCGTTCACCTGCCGTTCCCCTCGGGGGGCTGGCTGGCGGGCACTGGACCCGGACTGGGGTCTCGGCGGCGCGGCGATCGCGTCGTACTCTGTCGGGCATGGGGCCAAAGCGGTCGGTGGTCGATTATGGGCTTGCCCGGCGGGCAACGCTCGCGTCGGTGCTGTCCGGCCACACCACGGTCGCCGATGTCTGCGACGCGCACCCGTACCTGCTGCGCGCCGCGAAGTTCCACGGCGAGGCCACCGAGACCGGCTGCCCCATCTGCCGGAAAACCAAGCTCACGCACGTCACCTACGTTTACGGCGACGAACTCGGGCGCTACGAGGGCAGGGTAAGGCAGTCGCCGGAACTGGCGGAGATGGCCACCGAATATGGCGAGTTCCGGGTCTACGTGGTCGAGGTCTGCCAGAGTTGTGGGTGGAACCACCTCGCGTTGTCGTATGTTCTCGGCACTGGCGAGCCACGCAGCCGGCGTGGTACGGACGAGCCACGCAGCCGACGTGGTCGGCAGGCCCAGGCCAGCGAATAGACGCGGGGCTGGTGACCGCGCGCACAGCGCCCGGCCGGTGACACGGTAGGGCGACGCGGCGCGGGGTGTGCACGGAGAACGGCGTGCCTCCGTGGTGCCTGCCACCGGGTACGGTGATCCCCGGCAACCCCCGCCCATCCGCGATTGCCTCACCCAACAGCGAGGACGCGTGAGTAACCCAGAGTTCCCCAGTTCCTACCAGCCAGACCCGCGCTGGGTCGGTGTGCCCGGTGGGGCACCGGAGGGCCGTCGCGAAAGCTCCGGTGGCCGGAGATCCGCGGGCCGCGGTTACCCGGGCCGCGGCCGTGCGGCGCGGAGCGAGGACCCCGGTCTCACCGGCCGGGGGGGTTTCACGGGCCGGGGCGACAGCGGGTCCGGGGGGCATCAGGCGGCGGCCCCCGACGGCGGCAGGCCGGGCCGGCTGGCGGGGCTCGGCGGGCTGGCGGGACTGGCAGGGCTGGCCGGCCGGGTCGGGCCGTCCAGGAGCCGACGGGACCAGGGCGGGGCCTCGCACGGGCGGGAGGCACGCGGGGAGGCCCGCTTCTGGGGCAGCCCGGCACGGCAGGACACGTCCGGGCCCCGGGGCAGGCAGCAGGCACAGGGCACCCTAGGCCCGCGCGGGACCTCCGCCTCGCGTGAGCGTTACGCCGCCGCCCGCGAGCGCTACGCCGCCCGCGTCGGCGCGGCCAGGGCCGGCCGGGGTGGCCGGCCTGCCGAGGCCACGGGGGTCACGTACCGGGGCTCCAACGGGACGGGCCGCGGCGGCACC
>DAITAE010000104.1:0-2043 GCA_036824445.1 Streptosporangiaceae bacterium
CCGGTTCCCGCCCACCGATATCGCCGCCATCGGCCGGGGATTCGGCTGCGCCGGGGTGACGGTGCGTGGCCCGCAGGACCTGGCCCCGGTGCGGGAGTGGCTGGCCGGGCCACGCGACCGTCCCCTGGTCATCGACGCGAAGATCACCTCGGGGAGCGGCTCGTGGTGGCTGGAGGAGGCGTTCCGTGGTCACTGAGCCCCGCCGGTCGTGCCTGCCGGGTACCGGCGGGGCGTTAGCCCACTGATACGCGCCGGTTCAGGTGGAACACCAGCGAGGCGGAGACCATCAGCAGGGCCTAGCGGGCCTTGACCCGGGATCCTGGCACCGTTGCTTGCGGTCTCGTCAGCCGCTCGCGGTGGCGGTGAACGACGCGATCATGCCGATGACGACGTGCGGCGGGCCGGTGCCGCCACCGACCTTGCCGGTCTGCCAGCAGGTCGCCACGTAGTTCCCCGGCGGCAGATCCATGTGGACCACGGCGCTGGAGCCGATGGGCAGCGGCGCACCGCTGTCGGCGAAGTGGGCCCAGTCGTCCTCGGCCTTGGGGCCTTTCTTCCTGGCGTCGTTGACTACGCTCTGGGCGGTGTCGCCGGCGGGCAGCTTCAGCACCACGAACTCGTGGATGATCGGGAACGCCTCGTCGTTGATGAACGTCACCTCGAACGGCTGGTTCGCCGGCACGGTCTCCGGCATGCCCTGGAAGGTGAAGTTCTTGACCGAGACGCTGTACATCGTGCTGGCCGACCCGGGGGCCGCGACGTCCGCGGTGCTGGACGCGGTGAACGGTTCGATCATGCCGAGCGCGACGTGCGGCGGGCCGGTGCCGCCGCCGACCTTGCCGGTCTGCCAGCAGGTCGCCACGTAGTTCCCGGGCTTCAGATTCATGGTGACCACGGCGCTGGAGCCGACCTCCACCGGGCCGCCGGTGTCGCCGACATCTGTCCAGTCGGCCTTTGCTTTGACGCCCTTCTTCTTGGCGTCGGCGACCACGTCCTTGGCGGTCTTGCCGACGGGCAGCCTCAGCACCACCATCTCGTGGGTGACCGGAGATGTCTCGTTGTTGGTGAACGAGAACTGGATGGGCCGGTCCGCCGGCACGACCGACGGCACGGCGTCAAAGGCGAAGTTTCTCGCCTCGGTGCTGTAGAGGGGTATCCCAGCGGCCGCTGCCTGCGCCGCCGGTATCGCGGTCTTGCTTGTTGCCTCTCCCCCGTTGCCCTTGGCGCAGCCGACGGCGATAACGATGACCGCGCACGCCGCAATGGTCACGACGGGGAAGGACCGCGCATACCGGCGGACGCGCCGTGCGTGTAGGCGGAACCCGCTTGGCGATCTCATGGCTGTTCCTCCGCACCAGATATCGGTCCACCAGCGAGCACGCCCGCGCTGCGTCCTGGCACCGCGCAGACAAGCGCCCCGTGACGCAGACGACACACTAGCGGAACGTGTCCATCGTGCACTGGAGACCTTCAAGCCCGCAGGCCCTCGGGACAATTGCGTGTTGGAGGGCCGCCCGCCCACGATGAGGGGCCGGGCATCGCCGTGCGCGTGATCAACGTCTCCTCCGGGCGGCGAGGCGAACCGCGGCAGGCCGGACGGGCAACGGCGCAACGAAACCTGCCAGGGCATCCCTCCGCCAAGTGGACCAGCACGGCGGTCGTGACGGTCACGCTGCGGCTGGGTCAGCGTGCCTTGCGCCGGTACAGGTGCACTGCCAGCGGGGCGAAGACCATCAGCAGGACCACTGACCACCCAATTACGGCCAGTTCGGGATGCTGCATCGGCCACGCCTGCACCGATGCCGCGGGATTGGGGTTGCCGAACAGGTGGCGGCTGGCGGCGGCCAGCGCGCTCATCGGGTTCCACTCCGCGATCGGCTGCAGCCAGCCGGGCATCGCCTGGGTGGGGACGAAGGCGTTCGAGACGAAGGTAAGCGGCAGGAACAGCACGAACCCCATCTGCTGCGCCGCTTCCGGGCTGCGCAGCACCATGCCCAGGCAGGCGCCGAGCCAGGTGAACGCGTAGCCGAAGAGCAGCGCGAG
>DAITAE010000104.1:2143-4792 GCA_036824445.1 Streptosporangiaceae bacterium
CCATGCCCAGGCAGGCGCCGAGCCAGGTGAACGCGTAGCCGAAGAGCAGCGCGAGGCCGAACGCCACGGCGGCATCGGCCAGCGAGGAGTGGATCCTCCAGCCGATGGCAAGGCCGACGCCGGCGACCACGGCGGTGCCGATCACCTGGGTGACCAGATCGGAGATAGTGCGCCCGGCCAGAACCGCGGATCGTGCCGTTGGCAGCGAGCGGAAGCGGTCGATGAGCCCGCTGCTCATGTCGGTGACCAGGGCAACGGCGGTGCCCGGGGCGGTCGCGGCCAGTCCCATGGCGAGCATCCCGCCGATCAGGTACTCGTGGTAGCTGCCGCCGCCGGGCAGCGCGATGGCGCCGCCGAACACGTACGCGAACAAGAGCACGAACAGGATCGGCTGGATGGTGACGTCCATCAGCGTCTCTGGCTCCCGTGCGATCCTGGCCAGGCTGCGCCTGGCCAGCACCGCGATGTCGCTGACGAGCCAGCGCAAGTTGCCGAGCCGGGTAACCGCCCGGCGGGGCGCCTGCGAAATGGTGACGGTGGTCATGCCGCTGTACCTCCCTGCTGTGCGTTATCTGCTTCCTGTCCGGCATCGCCGTCGCCCGGTGCGGATGGCGGGGCGGCGGGCCGGTGCCCGGTCAAGATGAGGAACACGTCGTCGAGCGACGGGCGGCGCAGGGTCACGTTCGAGACCCGGACCCCCGCCACGTCCAGGGCCCTGACGATGTCGGTCGTGATGCCCTCACGGGCCGGCATCTGCGCCGTGATGAGCCGCCGCTCCGAGTCGGCGTCCACGGGCCCGGTCGTTTGCGCCCGCACCACCGCCGCGGCGGCGGCCAGCTCGGGCCCCGGGGCGAGCTGAACCACGATGCGGTCCTCGCCAACCTTCGCCTTGAGCTGGTCGGGAGTCCCCTCCGCGATCACGCGGCCGGTGTCGATGACCGCGACCTGGCTGGCCAGCTGGTCCGCCTCATCGAGGTACTGGGTGGTCAGCAGCAACGTGGTGCCCTCGGCAGCCAGCTCCCGGATGATCTCCCACATGACCGCCCGGCTGCGCGGGTCGAGCCCGGTGGTCGGCTCATCCAGGAAGAGCACCTCCGGGTTGCCGATCAGGCTGGCGGCGAGATCCAGGCGACGGCGCATGCCGCCGGAATACGTCTTCACAGCGCTGCCGGCCGCCTCCGCAAGGTCGAAGCGGGCCAGCAGCTCCTCGGCACGGCGGCGAGCCTGCGCGCGGCTGAGCCGGGCCAACTGGCCGATCATGACCAGGTTGGCGCGCCCGGTCAGGTAGTCGTCCAGCGCCGCGTACTGGCCGGTCAGGCCGATACGGCGGCGCACCTCGCCGGCCTGGCGCACCACATCGGCCCCAAGTACCCGGGCATGCCCCGCATCCGGCCGCAGCAGGGTGGCCAGCACCCGCACTGCGGTGGTCTTCCCGGCCCCGTTCGGCCCGAGCAACCCGAGAATGCCGCCTCGCGGCACCGTGAGGTCCAGGCCCGACAGCGCCCGGGTCGGTCCGAAGCTCTTGGTCAGCCGCTCCGTCTCGATGGCGGGGATCTCCCCCATGCCGTCCCTCCTCCGAATTGTCGTACGATGTACTATGTCGTGCGATGTACGGTAGCAGTACAATGTACGAGAGGCAAGCGGCGGCCCCGAACTCCTATAGGTTCGCCAGTGTCGGGACACCGGATGGCCGACCGGGCCAGGAGGGAGTCACGGTGGCGGCAGACGATGAGGAACTCTGGGCGCCGTTCCTGGCCTTCCGGACCGAAGACCGCCGCGCCGCCCGCCTGCGGCGGCACGTGGAAGAGGACATGAAACGGGGCGGTCGGCATGTCCCCCGCCGCGCCGCCGCGCTGTCCCGCGATGAGATCGTGCGGGCAGCGATCAACGTGGCCGACGCCGAGGGAGCGGACGCGATCAGCATGCGCCGGATCGCGCGTGAGGTCAGTGCGGGGACGATGTCGCTCTACTGGCACGTCGCGTCGAAAGAGGAACTGCTCGATCTCATGATCGACGCTGTCATGGGCGAGCAGCAGGCACCGGAGCCCTCCGGTGACTGGCGGGCGGACCTGGGCACGCTGGCCCGCAACGCCCGGTCGACGTTCCACCAGCACCTCTGGGTGATGGACTTCATGGTGGGCCGCCCCCCGGCGGGCCCGAAGGCGCTGCAGAACCTGGAGCGCGCGCTCGGCACGCTGGACGGGCTCGGCCTCGACAAGGCCACGGCCATGAACATCGTGCTGACGGTCACCACCTACGCGCTCGGCGCCGTGCTGCGCGAGGTACAAGAGGCCAACGGGGATCGCTACCTGGAAGAGCGGTTCGCGGGCGTCACCGATCAGGAGCGGACGGAGATGACACGCGAGTTCGTCGCCCAGATCCGCGCCACGGGACGCTATCCGCACATGACGGCGCTGATCGAGGCGGGCATCGACCCGGACGCCGCGCACACCAGAGACGCCCGCTTCGAGTTCGGCCTCGACTGTCTCCTGGACGGGATCGCGGCCCGCCTCCCCGGCCTGCCCAGACAGGCTCCCACACCCTCCGGCTGACCCAGTCCCCGTCCCGCCGCGTGATCACGGGCGACAGAGACTGGGTTGTCCCGGCACCGAGCGGAGCGGCGAGCGATCATGTCCGGATTCGTGCTCG
>DAITAE010000104.1:4892-10819 GCA_036824445.1 Streptosporangiaceae bacterium
GGGTTGTCCCGGCACCGAGCGGAGCGGCGAGCGATCATGTCCGGATTCGTGCTCGGGCCCGGCGAGGGCCGGGCCCATGACTTCCACGGCGCCAGCGTCGTGATCAAGGCATCGGGCGGCGACACGCTGGGGCAGCTGGGCGTGCTGGAGTTCAGCTACCCGCCGGGGTTGTCGCTCGGGACCTTTTGAGTCTTGCCCGCCGCGGGGACCGCCGACGGCGGGGTCGCGATGCCCGAGCCGACCCGGGTCAGCGTCTCGGAGGGGTAAACCTCCTCGTTGTGGATCGCCACGTCGCCGGTCTCCAGCAGCTCGTCCGGCATCCGCAGCTTCATGAACAGACCGAGGCCGCGCAGGATGAGGAAGGTGATGAGCCCGTCCCAGACGATGACCGTCAGCGCGGCCCCGGCCTGGATCAGCAGCTGCTTCGGGTGACCGTAGAACAGCCCCGCGGTGGTGACGTCGGGGTTGTTGCCCACTCCCAGGTAAACGATCATGTGGGGGTCGGCGAACAAGCCGACCAGCAGGCCGCCGGCCAGGCCAGCGATGCCGTGCGTGTAGACGACGC
Organism: Streptosporangiaceae bacterium; assembly: GCA_036824445.1. Taxonomy (GTDB): domain Bacteria; phylum Actinomycetota; class Actinomycetes; order Streptosporangiales; family Streptosporangiaceae; genus UBA9676. The sequence goes on from DAITAE010000104.1 coordinate 5,458, forward strand.
CCAGCGCGTCATCGACCCTGCTGAACGGCCGCACCTTGCTCAGGTAGTTCCAGGCCACCCAGACGATGGCCGAACCGAACAGGCCGATCGCCATGGCGCCCAGGCCGTTCACGTAGCCGGCCCCGGGGGTGATGCCGACCAGGCCGACGATCATGCCGTTGATGCCGCCAAGGAAGGTCGGCTTCTTCTCCTTGGTCAGCAACATGTCCATGACGATCCAGGTCAGCATCGCCACGGCCGCGGCCAGGTTGGTGTTGAGTACCGCCGCCGCCGCGTCCGCCCCCGCGAAGTACGGGTCGCCACCGTTGAACCCGTTCCAGCCCAGCCACAGGATGCCCGCGCCCACCGAGACCAGCAGCAGGTTGTTGGGCACGCCGTGAGACCGGTCCCGCTTCAGCCGCGGCCCGATCACCGCCGCCGCCACGAAGCCCGAGACACCGGCCGCCAGGTGGATCACGTACCCGCCGCTGAAGTCGAGCGCACCGTGCGCCGCCCACCAGCCGCCCCCCCAAAGGAGGAACGCGTTGACCGCGTAGGCGAACGTCGACCAGAGCGGCACGAAGATGAGCCAGACCTTGAAGCTGATCCGGCCGACCACGCTGCCCAGCAACAGCAGCGGCGTGATCGCCGCGAACACGAACTGGAAGTAGACCAGGGCCGACTGGGAAAAGCGGAACTTGGGCATCAGGCCGGCGCCGCTCACGCTCGGGATGTGTGCCTGGCCCTGCTCGTTGAACGAGCCGATCACCGGGCCCGGACGGCCGAGGAACGTGCCGATCCACGCATGGCCGAAGCCCATCTTGAAGACCCACAGGACCCACACGATGAGGACCAGGCAGAACCCACTGAACGCCATGATCATGGTGTTGACGGCCCACTTGCGCTGCACCAGGCCCCCGTACAGGACGGCCAGGCCGGGCAGGCTCATCAGGCCGACGAGGGTCGCCGCGGTCAGCTGCCAGGAGGTATCCCCGGCGTTCAGCCAACTTGGGTAGGGATCCACTGCTCTCCCGCCTCTCTGGGCTCGCCCGGCCGCAGGGGTCGGTCAAGGACGCTTCATGTTTCCCATGGGCGGGTTTCGGACACGTTTCCCGGCTGTTACACCGCCGACAACGGCTCCCGGTCCCGGTCAGCCAGGGTTACGTGCATGTTTCGGCGGTGCTGAGCTGTGATCGGGGACGATCCTGTGCGCATAGCGCAGGAAATCGTCCACGATCATCAAGGACAAGCTCGGGCGGCGGTCAGCCGGGTGTGGGCGCGACCAGTTCGACCTCGTAGCCGTCCCGGTTCTCGAGGTAGGCGGCGTAGTGGTCGTCCCCGCCCGCGAACGGGTGACGGTCCGTATAGAGCAGCCGCCAGCCGTGATCGGGCGCATGCAGGACAACCTCGTCCAGTTCCTCGCGGGACGAGACGTGGAACGCGAGGTGGTTCAGTCCCGGCCGGCAGCGGTCGTGCCGGGCGGCCACCCGGTCCGGTGACTGCTCGATGACGATGTAGGTGACGCCCGCCCGCCAGCTCTTGCCCTCGGGCCATTCCTGATAGACGCGATAGCCCAGCTTCTCGAGCATCCACCCCCAGCTGTCCTCGGCCCTGGTCAGGTCGGGCACCCAGAGTTCGATGTGATGCAGCATCCCCGTGCCAGCGAGATCCATTCCGACAGCATGCCAGGCCCGGGACCTGCGCGGGACCCCTAGACCACTCTTTTCACAGGTCAGCCCGGTACGGGCCGCGCGAGGTTCAGCCCGGTGCGGGCCGCGCGAGGTTCAGCCCGGCCTCAGGAAACCGCCTCGACCTTGCGCTGAAGCTTGTTCATGCCGCCCAGCCAGCGGTCGGGATCGCCCGCCCGGCCCGCGTACATCCGGGCCACCTCGGGGTGGGGCAGGATCAGGAACCGGCCGTCGGCGATTCCTGCCACCACCGTATCGGCCACCGCCTCCGGTGTGATGGCGGACTCGGCGAGGATCAGCTTCTCTGCGGACGAGGCCCCGGTCATCATCGCGGTCCGCACCCCCTGCGGGCAGATCGCCTGCACGGTGATGCCCCGGTGCGCGTACGTCGCCGCCAGCCACTCGGCGAACCCGAGCGCCGCATGCTTGGTCACCGAGTAGGGCGCCGCGCCCAGCATCGTGAGCAGCCCGGCCGCGGAGACGGTGCAGATCAGGTGGCCACTGCCGCGCTCCAGCCAGGCCGGGAGCAGCTGCCGGGCGGCCCGCACATGGGCCATCACGTTGACCTGCCACGAGGCGGCCCAGTCCGCCTCGCTGGCCTGCTCGCCGCCCCGCCGGGCCACGCCGGCGTTCGCGCAGAACAAGTCGATCTCTCCGAGCACCTCCCGGGCCACGCCGATGAGCGCGGCCACGCCGCCCTCGGTGGCGGCGTCACCGGGCACGGCGGTGGCCCCGCAGGACGTGGCGACCGCTGCTGCCGCCCCGGCGTCGATGTCATTGACGATCACCCGGCCGCCCTCGGCGACGAAGCGGCGGGCGAGCGCGGCTCCGATCCCGCTGCCCGCCCCGGTCACCACCACGCCCGCACCGGCCACCGACTCCATCACGGCTCCTTCCGGTGGCTGCCCGGCGCGACGGGGAGGTTCACCAGGGCGGCGAGGGCCGCCCGGTGCCGGTCCGGCGTGCCGAACGCCATCGCCCCGCTCTTGGCGCGCTTGAGCAGCAGGTGCGCGGGATGCTCCCAGGTGAACCCGATGCCGCCGTGCATCTGCACGCACTCCTGCGCCGCGTGCACCGCAGCGTCCCCGCAGGCGGCCTTGGCCAGGGCGACCGCGACCGGCGCGTCCGGACTGCCGTCGGCCAGGCAGGCGGCCGCGTACCTGGCGGCGGCCCGGGCCTGCGTCAGCTGCACCCACACGTCGGCGAGCCGGTGCTTGAGCGCCTGGAAGGAGCCGACCGGCCGGGCGAACTGCCGCCGTTCCTTCACGTAGGCGACGGTCATGTCGAGGCAGCGCTGCGCGGTGCCGAGCTGCTCGGAGGCGAGCATGGCCGCACCGGCGGCCAGGGCCGACGCCACCGCCTGGGCGGCGCCCGCACCGATCGCCACGGCCCGGGCCGGCACGTCCGCCAACGCCAGGTCGCACAGGGGCCGGGTGGCGTCGAGCGAGACCGCGGCCGTCCTGGTGACGCCGGGCGCACCGGCGTCGACCGCGTAGAGGCCGAACGGCACCCCGTCGGCGGGCACCAGCAGCACGTCGGCGAGCAGCGCGTCCGCGACACCGGCCACGGTTCCGGTCAGCCTCGCCTGGCCGGGCGGGCCGGTAGCGTCCCCCGGCTGTGCGGCGCCGAGCCGTACCCCGGTGGCCAGCCCCGCACCGGCCGCGGGCGGCATCTGGGCGAATCCCACCGCCAGCGCGGCGGTCACCCGGCCCTCGGCCAGCCCTTTCAGCAGTTCGTCGCCGCTGCCCAGCAGCGCGGCCGTGGCCACAACCGCAGAACCGAGATACGGAACGGGGGCGACCGCGCGCCCGGTCTCCTCGGCCACGACGGCCGCTTCCCGGTACGTCGCCCCCGCCCCGCCGTAGCTCTCGGGGATGAGCAGCCCGGCACAGCCGAGTTCGGCAGCGAGCGAGTGCCAGGCGGCAGCGTCGTTAGGCTCATCGGTCTCGGTCCTGGCCAGCACCGCCGGCCACGGGCACCGGTCGTCGAGCAGGCCCCGGACCGCGGCCCGGAGATCGTCTTCCGGCTGTTGGTAGCGCAGGTCCGGGATGCGCCCCGCGGTCCGGCCGGCGTCGGTGGTTGTCATCGGGGCAGGTCCTTCCAGGGCACGCGGGTGTCCGTGCGGGGTTCGGCGGGCAGGCCGAGCACCCGTTCGGCGATGATGTTCCGCAGGATCTCCGAGGTGCCGCCCTCGATGGAGTTCGCGCGCGCACGCAGATAGCGGTAGCCGGGGCCGCGGGTGACGAAGCTGACGGTCTCCGGCCGGCTCTGGCTCCAGTCGTCGTACCGCAGCCCGTCGGCGCCGGACAGCTCGAGTTCCAGCGCGGATAGCTCCTGGTTCAGCCGGGCGAAGACGATCTTCGCTGCCGAGCCCTCGGGACCGGGTTGGCCGGCCGCGAGCTGCTGGCGCAGCCGTTCGGTGGCCAGCCGCGCGATCTCGGCGTCGGCCCACAGCCTGATCAGCCGGTCGTGCAGGCCCGGTGTGCGCAGCTCCGGGTGTGCCCGCCAGGCGGCCGCGACGATGCCGACCGTGCCGCCCTCGCGGGGCAGCGCCCCGCCGCCGATGGCGACCCGCTCGTTCATCAGCGTGCCCTGGGCGACCCGCCAGCCGTCGCCGACCTCCCCGATCCGGTCGCGGTCGCGGACCACCACGTCGGTCAGGAACACCTCGTTGAACTCGGCCTCGCCGGTGAGCTGCCGCAGCGGCCGCACCTCGACGCCGGGGTCGGTCATGTCGCAGGCGAAGTAGGTGAGCCCGGCGTGCTTGGGCACGTCCGGGTCGGTGCGTGCCACCAGCAGTGCCCAGCGCGCTCGGTGCGCCAGCGACGTCCACACCTTCTGCCCGCTCACCCGCCAGTCCTGGCCGGCGTCGTCCCTGACCGCCCGGGTGGCCAGGCTGGCCAGGTCGGACCCGGCGCCGGGCTCGCTGAACAGCTGGCACCACACTTCCTCGCCGGTCCACAGCGGGCGCAGCCAGCGCTGTTTCTGCTCGTCGGTGCCGAACGCGAGGATCGTCGGCGCCGCCATGCCCAGGCCGATCCCGTTCCGGATCGGGTCGTTGTCCGGCGCCCCGGCGGCGGCGAACTCGGCGTCGACCACCGACTGGAGCGAGCGCGGCAGGCCCAGGCCGCCGAGGCCGGGCGGGTAGTGCACCCAGGCCAGCCCGGCGTCGAAGCGGGCCCGCAGGAAGTCGGGCTTCGGCAGCGTCGCCGGGTCGTGGCTTGCCAGGAAGTCGCGCGCCCGCTGGCGCAGTTCGTCCGCATCGCCCGCCGGGACCGCCGGTTCGCCGCCCGCAGGGACCGCCGATTTACCGCCCGCTAGGACTGACGGCTCCGCCGGGTCCGCGGGGCCGGTTCCGCTCAGCACAGCGGACCGCCCGCCACGTAGATCACCTGGCCGGACACGAACCCGGCTCCCTCGCTGCACAGGAACGAGATGACGTGCGCGACGTCGTCGACCTGGCCCACCCGGCGGACCGGGATCTGCGGCGCGGCCGCCGCCTGGAAGTCCTCGAAGCTCATGCCGAGCCTGGCCGCGGTGGCGGCCGTCATGTCGGTGACGATGAAGCCCGGCGCCACCGCGTTGGCCGTGATCCCGAACTGGCCCAGCTCGATCGCCAGGGTCTTGGTGAATCCCTGCATGCCGGCCTTGGCGGCGGAGTAGTTGACCTGGCCGCGGTTGCCCAGCGCGGAACT
>DAITAE010000105.1:0-4178 GCA_036824445.1 Streptosporangiaceae bacterium
CGGCGAGGGCCGAGGCCTCGTGGCTGATGCCCTCCTCGATGTCCCCGTCCGAGACGAAGCAGTACACGTGGTGGTCGAAGGGGCTCGTGCCAGCGGGTGCGCCGGGGTCGAGCAGCCCGCGCTCGCGGCGGGCCGCCATCGCCATGCCGACCGCGTTGCCCAGGCCCTGCCCGAGCGGGCCGGTGGTGGTCTCCACCCCAGGGGTGAGTCCGTGCTCGGGATGCCCGGGGGTCAGGCTGCCCCAGGAGCGGTATCCCTTGATGTCGTCCAGGGTCAAGCCGTACCCGGACAGGTAGAGCTGCAGGTACAGGGTGAGGCTGGAGTGGCCGCAGGACAGCACGAAGCGGTCCCTGCCCACCCAGCCGGGATCGGCCGGGTCATGCCGGAGGATCCGCTGGAACAGCAGGTAGGCGGCGGGAGCGAGGCTCATGGCCGTCCCCGGGTGCCCGGACCCTGCCTGCTCGACGGCGTCCATCGCCAGGACGCGGATGAGGTCGACGGCGCGCCGGTCAGTGGCTGACCACGCCAGATCGGCGCCAGACGCGGATGTCACGGTGAGATCAGCGCTCCCCTCCCGTGGCGCGCTCGCAGGCCACGCCGCCGGTGTGTGGTTGCCAGGCCGAGGATCCCTTCGCTTCCCCGACCCTACCGGGCGCGGTCAATGGCCATCTCCCGGTGACCGGGGCCGGGTTGCCGAAAATCCACCAATGTCCATTGGGACCCCGGATTCACCCGGGCCTCCGCGGACGTTCACCGGCCGCCCGCCGGTCGCGCCGGTGGCGGCGCGGGATCCGCCGGCCAGCGTTACGCGGCCGCGCAGCAGGCTGGCGATCTGCAGGACATGCCCTAGTACCCTCCGTGCCATGGCGACCCCCCGGCACCACCTTGACCCGCGGGCCGTGATCGAGGGCCGCCCGCCCGGGCGGCCCCGGCCCGGGCTCGTCATCGGCATTGCCGCCGGGCTGGCGTGCGCCCTGATCGTCCTCGGTATCGACCTGCTGCAAAGCTTCGCGAGCGCACGGCACAGTGCCGTTCCCTTCCTCATCGCGCTGCCGCTGGCCCTGCTCCCGGTGCCGCTGCTGATCGCCCTGGTGCTGCTGCTCGACCGGCTCGAACCGGAGCCGCGCGGCAACCTCGTCCTGTGCTTCGCCTGGGGCGCCGGTATCGCCGCGCTGCTTGCCGCGATCATCAACACCGCCGGCCTTCTGTTCATCACCCAGCCCGAGCTCGGCAAGAGCAACGGCGAGTTCATCTCGGCCACGTTCGGCGCTCCGCTGGTGGAGGAGACGCTCAAAGGCATGATCCTGTTCTGGCTGCTGTGGCGGCGCAGGCAGGAGTTCGACGGGCCCACCGACGGCATCATGTATGCCGCCATGGCCGGCCTGGGCTTCGCCATGACGGAGAACATCGGGTACTACATCTCCGCGCTGGTCCAGCCGCAGGTTGGCGGGGCGGAGCTGCTCGGCTTCACGTTCGTCTTCCGCGGGCTGCTCTCACCCTTCGCGCACCCGGCGTTCACCGCCATGACCGGGATCGGCGTCGCCTACGCCGCCACGCACCGGCGGGGCGGATGGGCGGTGGGGGCCGGCCTGCTCGGGGCAGTGACGTTGCACGGGCTCTGGAATGGGCTCTCGAAAATCGGCCTGCCGGGGATCGCCGCCGCGTATGTGCTGGTGGCGTGGGTACTCATCGTGCTGGTGGCGGTCGTGGTCGCCGACCGGCGGCGGACCGTCCGGCTGATCTGGCGGTTCCTGCCCGCCTACCAGGCCAGCGGCGTGGTCACCGAGGCCGACCTGCGGATGCTCAGCACGTTGCGTGGCCGCCGGGCGGCCCGGCTGCGGGCGCGCAGCACGGGCGGCGCCGCGGTGGCCCGCGCGGTAACCGAGTACCAGCTGGCCGCGACCGAACTGGCACTGGTCCATCAGCGGGCCGAACGGGGCGTGATCGACGTGGCCCGGTTCGACGGGCGCTGCCGCGACCTGCTCGCGCTCATGACGATGGCCCGCGACGCGTACTCCCGCCAGCCCGCCCAGCCCGGGTGACGGCGCCGGGGCTCAGCGGGCCGGCGCGGGCTGCGCCTCCGGACGGACCGATGCGGCCGGCCCGCCGGGACCTTCAGGCGGCGGCTGGGTAAGCGGGCCGCGATCACGCACCGCGAACATCAACCGCACGGCAGCGATCCAGACCAGCACCGAGCCGGAGACGTGGATCCAGACCAGCCCGGCCGGGAGGCCGGTGAAGTACTGGGTGTAGCCCACCGCGCCCTGCACACCGATCAGGGCGAGCAGGATCCAGCCCAGCCGCACCACCCGCGCCGGTGCCTTGGTCAGGTACAGCCCCACCACCAGCGGCACGGCGAGCCCGCCCAGCAGCCAGCCGATGTCGGAATGGAACTGGGTGACACCGGCTAGCGGCAGGTGGTAGCGCGGGACCGCGCCCGCGCCGGCGAGCGGCCCGGTGCCGGTAACCACCGTCCCGGCGGCCAGCATCACCGCCACCACCGCCACCACGCCGCGGGCGAGCAGCCTCAGGTCGCGCCGCACAAGCGAGCGCGCCGGCGCGGTGCCCTCCGTGCACTTGGCGTGCAGCGCCACCGCGGCCGCCACGACCGCTACCGACACCACGAAGTGCAGCGACACCATGGCCGGGTTGAGATCGGTCAGCACCACGATCCCGCCGAGCACGATCTGCGCCACCACGCCGACAGGCTGCACGGCGGCCAGCCAGACCAGGTCGGGCCGGCGCCGGGTACCCGGCCCACCGGGCCGGAACCGCCAGGCCGCGACGAGCACCGCCACCGCGACGATGGTGACGAGCACGGTCACCAGCCGGTTGCCGAATTCGACCCAGGTGTGGAACATGGGGTCGCCGCGCGTGTGCGCGGCTATCAGGCTGCCGCGGGTGCACTGCGGCCAGTCCGGGCAGCCGAGTCCGGACTTGCTCAGCCGCACGGCCGCGCCGGTCACGATGATGCCGGCCGTGGAGATCACCCCCGCCAGCGCGATCCGCCGCATGGACACCGGGCTGGGCGCCCAGACGGCATCGGCCCAGCGGCGGAGCACGGCCGCGCCACCGGCGCCACGCGGGGCGGGCGGCGGCGCGCTCGGGTCGGCTGGCACGCCCCCAATCGTAGGAGCGGCCCGGCCTCTTCGCACCTGTCTCCTTCCCTCCCTCGCGGGCGCTTCGCCTGGTCGTGCCGGAGGCGCGCCGGCAAGCACCACGGGAGCCGGGCCTCGTCGCCTCCCTCGCGGGCGCTTCCTGGCGCTTGCCCCTCACGCCTGCGGGGCCTGCGATGACCGCGCACTGCCCCGGGCCGCGCCCGCGCAGGCGACCATCACGCAGACGATCGCAGCCCACTCGCTGACCGCCAGCGCCTGGCCCAGCATGATGAGTCCTACCAGGGCGGCAACCGCCGGCTCCAGACTCATCCAGATGCCGAACACCCGGGCGGGCACCCGCCGGAGCGCTTCCAGTTCCAGCGTGTAGGGGATGATCGACGACAGCAGCCCCACGGCCAGCCCGGCAGCCAGGATGCCCGGGTGCAGCAGCGCACCCCGCCCGGCCGTCACCCCGGCCGGGATGATGACGATAGCGGCGACCAGCATCGCGATCGTCAGTCCCGACGCGCCGGGAAAGCGCCGCCCGGTGGCGCGGCTCAAGATGATGTACACGGCCCAGGCGGCTGCGGCGAGCAGCGCAAACGCCAGGCCTACCAGGCCGACATGGTGGCCGGCGCCGGCCGGATCCCCGGTCCCGGCGAGCACCGCGACCCCGCCGCCGGCCAGGCCGATCCAGAGCAGGTCGATGAGCCGGCGCGAGGAGGCGACGGCCACCGCGAGCGGGCCAAGGAATTCGACGGTCACCGCGATCCCGAGCGGGATCCGGGCGAAGGCCTGGTAGATCGAGTAATTCATGACCGCGAGGGTCAGCCCGAAGCCGGCCACCACCGCGGCGTCCCGCCACCGGCCCCCCCGCGCCAGCCCGGCGAGGTTCTGCCGCAGCGGGCGCGCCCCGGCGACGGCCATCAGCGCCGCCGCGGTCCACAGCCGGAGCCCGGTGACCGCGGCCGGCGGGATCTGGTTAAACAGGCGTGCCGCGACCCCGGCGCCGACCTGTACCGAGACGATCCCGGTGAGGACCAGCGCGGACGGCGGCACCGACCTGAGCAGCGCGGGGCG
>DAITAE010000105.1:4278-10794 GCA_036824445.1 Streptosporangiaceae bacterium
ACGGGCCCCGGCTCCAGCGGCGGCCGTCTACTCCCAGCGGAACGTCCGGGCGGCGAGTGCGATGGCCACTGCCGCCCACACGGCGAGCACGGCCAGATCACGCAAGGGTGCCCCGGCACCGTGCTGCAGCACCGAGCGGAGCCCGTCGGACAGCGCGCCGGAGGGCAGCAGGGTCAGCGTGGAGCGGGCCCCCTCGGGGAACTTCGTGAGCGGGAAGATCACCCCGCCCACGCCGAGCAGAACGAGGTAGATCAGGTTGGCCACCGCCAGCGTGGCCTCGGCGCGCAGCGTGCCGGCCAGCAACAGCGCCAGCCCGCTGAACGCGGCCGTGCCGGCCAGCACCAGCGCCGCGACCCAGACGCCCGCTGCCGGCCCTCCGTGCGGCTGCCAGCCCAGTGCGAACCCCACCCCGACGATGACAGCTACCTGCGCGAGCTCGATGACGATCACGCTCAGGGTCTTGGCGGCGATCAGCCCGGCCCGGGGGAGTGGGGTGGACCCGAGCCGCTTGAGCACCCCGTACCGGCGCTCGAACCCGGTCGCGATGGCCTGGCTGGTGAAGGCGGTGGACATCACGGCCAGCGCGATGATGCCCGGAACCAGGAAGTCCACCCGCCGGCCCTCGGATTTCACCAGCGGTTCCAGGGTGAACGCGGCCAGCAGGAGTACCGGGATGATCAGGATGAGAAGCAACTGCTCGCCGTTGCGCAGGATCGTGCGGGTCTCCAGGACCGCCTGCGCGGTGATCATCGCTGGCAGCGGCGCGGCGCCGGGCGCCGGCGCCGGCCACTGCGAAGCCGTGGGCGCAACCGGCCCGGCAAGCTCATGGCCCCCCGTCATGACCGCAGCTCTCGGCCGGTGAGCTCGAGGAACACATCTTCCAGGGTACGGCTCTCGATCCGCAGATCCTGGGCGAGCACGCCGTGCTCGGCGCACCAGGCGGTCACGGCCGCGACCAGCTGCGGGTCCACCCGGTCGTGGACCTCCACGAGATAGTGGCCGGCGGGGGACTCCTTCGCCGCGGCGCCGGGGGAAAGCGCGGCGAGCAGGCCGTCGGTGTCCAGGCCGGGCTCGGCCCGGAACCGCAGCTGGCCCGCGGTACCGGTCAGCTCGGCCGGGGTTCCGTCGGCGACGAGGCGCCCATGATCGACGATGGCGACCCGGTCGGCGAGGCGTTCTGCCTCGTCCATGTGGTGCGTGGTGAGGATCACGCTCGCACCCGAGGCGCGCAGCCCTCCGATCAGATCCCAGGTGGCGTGGCGTGCCTGCGGGTCCAGGCCGGCCGTGGGCTCGTCGAGGAAGACCAGCTCCGGGCGGCCGATGACGGCGGCGGCGAGGGAAAGCCGTTGCTGCTGGCCCCCGGACAGGCGCTTGAACGGGGTGCGGGCATGGTCGGCCAGCCCGAGACGGTCGAGCAGGCCGGCCGGGTCGAGGGGATGGGCGTGGAACCTCGCCATCGCCCGCAGGTACTCGCCGGGCCGGACGGCTGGCGGGATTCCCCCGGACTGGAGCATCACACCCACCCGGGGCCGCAGCCTCCGGGCGTCGGCCACCGGGTTCAGGCCGAGCACCGACACCGTGCCCGCGTCAGGGCGGCGGTAGCCCTCGCATATCTCCACCGTGCTGGTCTTTCCCGCCCCGTTTGGGCCCAGCACCGCCGTGACGCGGCCCCGGTCGGCGCACAGCGACAGGCCATTCACCGCCGTAATCCGCCCATACCTCTTGACGAGGTCGTGAACCTCGACGGCGGGGGTGGTGGTCACGCTGGTGAGTGTAAATGCTCCGCTGTTTCCATAAGTGACGATCCGCGGCCTGGCCGGCCGAGGCCCTGCCAGCCCCCGCCATGGCCCCGCGGCCCCGCCCGTCGGCCGCCGCCGCCACCAGTGCGGATACCAGCCGCCGGTCCTGGCTGGCCTCGGGATGCCACTGCACCGCCAGCATGAAGGGATGCTGGCCCGGCCCCGGCGCCAGTTCCACCGCCTCGATGAGGCCGTCCTCGGCCCAGGCGGCGGGGACGAGGCCGTCGCCGAGCCGGGCGATGCCCTGGTGATGGGCGGTCGGCACGTTCAGCGTGAGACCGGCCGGGCCGCCACCGGGCCGCAGGATCGCGGCGAGCCTGCTCCCGGGGGCGAGCCGCACCTGATGCGACCCGAACGTGCCGGGTGCGGGCCTGTGCCCGGCCCCGGCTGCGAGATGCTGCCGCAGGGTCCCGCCTCGGGCCACGTTGAGCAGCTGCATTCCGCGGCAGATGCCAAGTACCGGCAGCCCGTCTGCCAGCGCGGCGGCGAGCAACTCCAGCTCCGCCTGATCACGCTCGGGGTGGACCCGGCTCGTCCGCGGGTCCGGCTCCGCCCCATAGCCGGCGGGGTCGATGTCGCCGCCGCCGGTGAGAATGAGCCCGTCCAGCCGGCCCAGGGCGCTCGCGACGCCGGGCACCGGCGGCAGCAGCACGGGCACACCGCCAGCCTCGGTGACCTGGTCGATGTAGCTGGTCGGCAGCAGCGCGGCCGACGCGTGCCAGCCAGCCCACTGGGCCGGCTCGGCATACGTGGACAGTCCAATGACGGCGGGAAGTCTCATATCGGGGTCACGTAGGCGCTGGAGATGCCGCCGTCCACGAGGAAGGTGGCGGCGGTGACGAACGACGCGTCGTCGCTGGCGAGGAAGGCGACCGCGGCGGCGATCTCCTCCGCCTCGGCGAACCGCCCCATCGGCACGTGCACCAGCCGCCGCGCCGCCCGCTCCGGGTCGGCGGCGAACAGCTGCTGCAGCAGTGGCGTGTTGACCGGGCCCGGGCACAGCGCGTTCACCCGGATCCCGTCCCGCGCGAACTGCACGCCGAGCTCCCGGCTCATCGCCAGCACGCCGCCCTTGGAGGCGCTGTAGGAGATCTGCGAGGTCGCCGAGCCCAGCACGGCGACGAACGAGGCGGTGTTGATGATGGAGCCGCCGCCGCGCGCCTGCATTAGCGGGATGACGTGCTTGCAGCACAGGTAGACGGAGGTGAGGTTCACCTCCTGCACCCGGCGCCATGCCTCGATGCCGGTGTCGAGGATGGAGTCGTCGTCGGGCGGCGAGATTCCCGCGTTGTTGAACGCGATGTCGATGCGGCCGAAGGCGCCCAGCGTGGCGTCGTACATCGCCGCTACCTCGTCCTCGGCCGTCACATCGGCCTGGATGAACAGGCCGCCCACCTCCTCGGCGGCCGCCTTCCCGGTCTCGCCGTCGATGTCGACGACGGCAATCTTGGCCCCCTCAGAGGCCATGCGGCGGGCACTTGCCAGCCCGATGCCGCTCCCGGCCCCCGTCACGACGGCGACCCGGTCCAGCAGGCGTTGCATGTGTGGCCTCACTCCTCGGTTGCGATGAAGACGTTCTTGGTCTCGGTGAACGCGTCCAAGGCGTCCGGCCCCAGCTCGCGGCCCAGCCCGGACTGCTTGAAGCCGCCGAACGGGGTCCAGTAGCGGACGGAGGAGTGGGAGTTGACCGACAGGTTGCCGGTCTCGACCGCCCGCGCCACCCGCAGCGCGCGGCCCAGGTTCTGGGTCCAGATCGACCCGGACAGCCCGTAGGGTGTGTCGTTGGCGATCTTCACCGCGTCCGCTTCGTCCTCGAACGGGACCACCGCAACCACCGGCCCGAACACCTCCTCGGTGTAGGCGGGGTAGTCGGGGCGCACCGGCGCCAGCACCGTGGGCGCGAACCAGTAGCCGGGGCCGGCGGGCGCGTCGCCCCGGAACGCGACCGGGGCGTCCGGCGGCACGTACGAGGCGACGCGGGCCAGGTGCTCGGCCGAGATGAGCGGGCCCATCTCGGTGTCCGGGCTGGCCGGGTCGCCCACCGCCACCCGCTGGACGGCGGGCTCGAGCATCTCCATGAACCGGTCGAACACGCTGCGCTGGACCAGGATGCGCGACCGCGCGCAGCAGTCCTGGCCGGCGTTGTCGAAGACCGCCTGCGGCGCGGCGGCGGCCGCCCGCTCCAGGTCGGCGTCGGCGAACACGATGTTCGCGCTCTTGCCGCCGAGCTCCAGCGTGAGCCGCTTCACCTGCCGGGCACAGCCGGCCATGATCTGGCGGCCGACCTCGGTGGAGCCGGTGAATACGATCTTGCGGACGTGCTCGTGGTCGACCAGCCGCTGGCCCACCACCGAGCCCTTGCCCGGCAGGACCTGGAACACCCCATCAGGCAGGCCCGCCTCGCGGGCGAGCTCACCGATCCGGATCGCGGTCAGCGGCGTCCGCTCGGCCGGCTTGGCGATCACCGGGTTGCCGGCCGCCAGCGCCGGGCCAAGCCCCCAGCCGAGGATGGGCATGGGGAAGTTCCACGGCACGATCAGGCCCACCACGCCTACCGGGTCCTGGAAGGTCACGTTGACGCCGCCGGGAACCGGGATCTGCTTGCCGAACAGGCGCTCCGGCGCCGCCGAGTAGTAGCGCAGGACGTCCCGTACGTTGCCCGCTTCCCACCGGGCCTGCCCCACCGGGTGGCCGCTGCCGGCGACCTCGAGGCCGGCCAGCTCGTCGTTATGAGCGTCCACCGCGTCGGCGAAGGCCCGCAGCAGCGCGGCACGCTCGCCGGGCGCGACCGCACGCCAGGCCGCCTGGGCGGCCACCGCGCGCGCGATCGCCGCGTCGGTCTCCTCCGCCGACGCCGAGGGCACGGTGGCGACGGCCTGTTCGGTCGCCGGGTTCAGCACCGTGAACGTGGCCATGCGCCTGCTCCCTGCCGTTCAGAGCCGCTCGAAGCCGCGCCGCAGCTCCCAGTCGGTGACCGCGGCGTCGAACGCGGCCAGCTCCACCCGTGCCCCGTTCGCGTAATGCTCGACCACTTCGTCGCCGAACGCCTGGCGGGCGAGCTGGCTCTTCTCCCATTCCGCCAGCGCGTCCCGCAGGGTGGACGGCACGCGCGGGCCCTGATCACTGTATGCGTTGCCCGTCACGGCCGGCTCCAGCGGCAGCTCCTGCTCGATGCCCTCCAGGCCGGCCGCGATCATCGCCGCCACCGCGAGGTAGGGGTTCACGTCACCGCCGGGAACCCGGTTCTCCACGCGCAGTGAGGACGGCGAGTGCCCGACGAGGCGCATGGCGCAGGTCCTGTTGTCCACGCCCCAGCGGATCGCGGTCGGGGCGAAGCTGCCCGCCACGTACCGCTTGTAGGAGTTGATGTTGGGCGCGTGGAAGAGCACGAGCTCACGGAGCCCGGCGAGCTGGCCGGCCAGGAAGTTCTCGCCCAGTGGGGAAAGGCCATGGGGCCCATCCCCGGCGAGTACCCCCTTGCCGGCCCGGTCCCGCAGCGACAGGTGGATGTGGCAGGAGTTGCCCTCACGGTCGTTCGGTTTGGCCATGAACGTGATGCTCATGCCGTCCGCCGCGGCGATCTCCTTGGCGCCGGTCTTATAGATCGAGTGGTTGTCGCAGGTGGCCATCGCGTCGGCGTAACGGAACGCGATCTCGTGCTGGCCCAGGTTGCACTCGCCCTTGGACGACTCGACGTACATGCCCGCGCCCGCCATGCCCAGCCGGATCTTGCGCAGCAGCGGCTCGATTCGCCCGGTGCCGACGATCGAGTAGTCGACGTTGTACTGGTTCGCGGGGGTGAGGCCGCGCCAGCCGCTCGCCTGGGCCTGCTCGTAGGAGTCGTTGAAGACGCAGAACTCCAGCTCGGTGCCGACCATCGCGGTCCAGCCGCGGCCGGCCAGCCGCTCCACCTGGGCCTGGAGGATCTGCCGGGGGGAGGCGACCACCGGGCTGCCGTCCTGCCAGGCGAGATCGGCGATCACCAGTGCGGATGCCTCGTGCCACGGCATCCGCCGGAGCGTGCCGAGCACAGGCACGAGGACGAAGTCCCCGTACCCGCGCTCCCACGAGGACATCGCGTAGCCGTCCACGGTGTTCATCTCGACGTCCACGGCGAGGAGGTAGTTGCACCCCTCCGCGTGATGGCGGACCACCTCGTCGAGGAAGAACTCGGCGGACAGCCGCTTGCCCTGCAGCCGCCCCTGCATGTCGGTGAAGGCGAGAACGACCGTATCGATCGTGCCCTCGCCGACCTCAACGCGCAGCTGCTCAAGAGTGAGCATGCCGCGCCCAGCGCCGCGCGCCTCGGCATGGAGCACTGTTAGTCCCTTCGTCAGGTCGCGAGCTCGCGCTCGATCGCGGCCAGTTCCTCCGGCGCGCCCCGGACCTTGGGCCGCCAAGACGTCGGCCAGGGTCGTGATGCCGGTGAATCGTCCAGCCGTTTGAGAGCAGGTGGCTGGGGCCAATGGTTTATTATCAGACCATTGACGGTTAGAGTGCCGGTCATGTCAAGACCTGAGGCGGAATTACCCGGTGCCCCGGAAACCCCAGTGGCCTGGCAGGCGGTCCGCGCCCGGTGTGGCACCCGCTCGCACCGGGCCGATGGAAAAATCCGTAGATCGGGTGATACGTCTGGAACGTCGCGATGCTGGTCAGGCTGTTGACGATCGGCAGGCGCGGACCCAGCAGCCTCAGCGCGAGCTCGACGGTCGCCAGG
>DAITAE010000106.1:0-10726 GCA_036824445.1 Streptosporangiaceae bacterium
CAGACCAGGGCCGCCGCGATGAGGAGCCGCCGGCGCCAGCTGCTGCGGGCCCCGGCCAGAACGGTCACCGCGCGGGCGAGCCGGGCCTGTTCGGGCTGGCCCGCGGGCTTCAGCTCAGCCTCTTCCAACACCGGTCGAACCTCCTACCTAACGCTAACCCCTGCCACCGCCGCGTCCAGTGCCGCACCAGGAGCACCGACACGGCCACCGGGCAGCGCGGCGCGTCGCGGGCCGCGGCTGCGTGCCGGATAAGCTGATCCCGTGAGTGGCGAGCTCGTTTTTGCGCGGGCCGGGTTCGGCGTGAGCGCGGTTCCCTACCCCGATGGCTGGGCCCTCCAGCAGCGCCTGCACGAACGGCGGGTCAGCGGGGACATTCCGGACACGTGCCTGCTCCTGGAGCACCGGCCCGTCTACACGGCCGGACGGCGGACCAGCGAGCTCGACCGCCCACTCACCGATCCGGGCATCCCCGTGATCGACGTGGACCGCGGCGGAAAGATCACCTGGCACGGGCCGGGCCAGCTTGTCGGCTACCCGATCGTCGCGCTCGCCGAGCCGGTGGATGTGATCGCCTACGTGCGCGCCATCGAGGAGGCGCTGATCCGTGCCTGCGCCGAGGTGGGCGTGGCCACCACCCGGGTCGAGGGCCGCAGCGGGGTGTGGATCACCGGCGGCCGCGGCCCCGGCAGCGCGCTCGACCGCAAGGTTGCGGCGATCGGCATCCGGGTAGCGCGCGGGGTCACCATGCACGGCTTCGCGCTCAACTGCGACTGCGACCTCGGCTGGTTCGACCGGATCGTCCCCTGCGGCATCAAGGATGCTGGGGTTACCAGCCTGTCCGCCGAGACCGGCCGCCTCATCACGGTCGCGGACGTGCTGGGGCCCGTGGAACGCCATCTCGCCGCGGTGCTCGGCGCGACCACCTGGCGCAGCTTCGAGTGCACGGACCCCCGGGCGGCCGATGCTGGCCTTCGCCCGGCGGGGGTGGGCTGACTGCGGGCTACCCGGCCCCGGCCTCGTCGGCCAGCCGGGCGAGGTAACCGGCCAGCTCGCTGGCGGGGACCGCGGTCTGCTCTCCCGTGGTCATGTCCCGGACCGTGACGGTGCCTGCCTCCTCCTCCGCGCCGCCATAGATGAGCGACCAGCGCGCCCCCTGGTCGCTCGCCCATTTGAGCTGACGGCCGAGCTTGCCGGACGCACCCAGGTAGACGCTGGCGCGCAGGCCGGCCGACCGGGCCGCTGCAGCGAGCGCGAAGCTGCGCGCCGCGTGGCGCTGGTCCATGATCGTGACCGCCACGTCCAGCCGACTGTGCTCGTCCGCCTCCGGGGGCAGCAGCAGGAGGAGGCGCTCGACGCCGAGCGAGCCGCCGGTCGCGGGCACGTCCGGCCCGCCGAGCTGCTCGATGAGGTGGTCGTAGCGCCCGCCGCCGGCGAGCGAGCCCGGCACGCCTTCGGCTGACACCTCCCAGATCGGGCCCGTGTAGTAGCTCAGCCCTCGCACCATCGCGGGGCTGAACGCCACCCGGCCGGCCGGCATCTGCCCGGTGAGCAGCGACAGCAGGGTGTCCACCTCGTCCAGCCCGGCGGAGCCTTCCTCGCTGGACTTGAGCGCATCCCTGATCCGTTCTGCCGCATCGTCAGCGGTCATCGCCGCCACCAGCTCCGCGGCCCTGGCCTCCGGCAGCCCGCGCCCGGTGAGTTCGGCGGTGACCCGAGCCGGAGTGATCTTGTCCAGCTTGTCGAGGGTGATCAGGACCCCGGCCCCCAGCCCGGCCGGGACGCCGAAGGCTTCCAGGAGGCCGGCGAGCACGTGGCGGGAGTTGAGCAGGAAGCGGAAGCCGCCGATCCCGAGCCCGGCGAGCACGTCGTGCACCGCGCAGATGACCTCGGCGTCCGCCAGCGCGGAAGCGGATCCGAGGGTGTCCACGTCGCACTGGGTGAACTCGCGGTAACGGCCCTTCCCCGGCCGGTCCGCGCGCCAGACCGGCCCAAGCGCGTAGCGCTTGTACGGAACCGGCAGCTGGCTGCCGTAGGCCGCAGCCACCCGCGCCAGCGGCACCGTCAAGTCATAACGCAGGGCCAGGTCGGCCTCGCCGGTCCCCTCGTGCTCGCCACGGCGCAAGATCTTGAAGATGAGCTTGTCGCCGTCCTCGCCGTACTTGCCCATGAGCACATCGAGCCGCTCGAAGGCCGGGGTGGCGAGCGGCTCGAACCCGTAGCGCGAGAACACCGACCGTATGATGTTGAAGGCCCGCTCCCGGGCCTCGAACTCGCGGGCGAGGAAATCCCGGGTTCCCGAAGGGGGATCGAACTGCGTTGGCATGCGCCTATGCTCCCCGACCGGGCCGGTCCCCGTCACATCGGTTTCCGACTCGGCTCAACCTGAGAGGGTTACTGCTGGTCGCGGGCGGTGAGCACGGAGGCCACGGCGGCAGCGATGTCGGTTTCGGCGGCCGCCTTGTCGAGGCCCAGCCCGGTGAGCACCCCTGCGCCGTCTTCGAGTTCCAGCAGGGCGAGCAGGATGTGCTCGGTCCCGACGTAGTTGTGCCCCATCCGGAGCGCTTCCCGGAACGTAAGTTCCAGCACCTTCCGGGCCTGCTGATCGAACGGAATGAGCGCGGGCACCTGGCCGGCGGCCTCCGGCAGGGCCGCGGTGACAGCCTGCCGGACGGTCTCCAGCGGCACGCCCTGGGCGATGATCGATCTCGCGGCGAATGAATCCGGATCGTGCAGCAGCCCGAGCGCCAGGTGCCCGGGGCAGATCAGGTCGTTGCCCGCGGCGCTGGCCTCGTTCTGCGCCGCCGTCACGGCGTTGCGCGCCCGCTCGGTGAACCGGCTGAAGCCCTCGCTGGGATCGAGATCGAGTGGCCCGCCAGGGTCCTTGGGAACGAAGCGCTTCTGGGCTGCCTGCTTGGTAACCCCCATGCTCCTGCCGATCTCCGTCCAGGACGCGCCCGAGCGCCGTGCCTGGTCGACGAAGTGGCCGATCAGATGGTCGGCCACTTCGCCGAGGTGATCGGCGGCGAGGACCGCGCCCGAAAGCTGTTCGAGCGGGTCGGAGTGCACCTTCGTGATGGCCTCGATGAGGTCGTCGAGCCGGACGGGATTCGTCATGCGGACCGGGTTCGCCATGCGTCAACCGTAGGTTGACGTCTCTGTGTTGGTCAACCCCAGATTGACCATTTGACGCCCAGGGTGCGCGCGATGGCCCGTGCTAGCGTGTGGGCATGCTCTAACGACTGCTGGCCGTTGACTCACGAACGCCGCAGCCCGAGGAGCTTTTCTTGTCCCGCCCGCCGACCGACGACACCCCGGCCGCTGGCGCGCCCGCCGGGCGCCGGCCAGCGACTGTCGGCGGGCAGGGCCCGCCCGGCCCGCCCCGGTACGCGCTGCCGCTGGCCTTTGGGTTGCAGGCGGCGATCTCAGCCGGTGATGGCCTCGCCATGGTCGCCCTGGCGACCCGTGTTTACCAGGGTTCGCAGGCCTGGGCCGTCGCCG
This sequence comes from Streptosporangiaceae bacterium, assembly GCA_036824445.1. Taxonomy (GTDB): domain Bacteria; phylum Actinomycetota; class Actinomycetes; order Streptosporangiales; family Streptosporangiaceae; genus UBA9676. Next base: position 3,499 of record DAITAE010000106.1, read on the forward strand.
CGGTGTTCCTCGCGATCACCATTCCCATCACCGCCCTGGCCCCGCTGGCTGGCCTCCTGCTCGACCGGCTGTCGCCGCGCCCCGTGCTGATCGCTGCGGCCGCCGCGGAGGCGGCGGTGGCCCTGGCACTCACCCAGGTGTCCGGCATCGGGCCGGTGCTCGCGCTGGCAACCGGGTTCGGCGTCTGCGCAGCCGTGCTGCAGCCGGGGCTCGGCGCCATCGTGCCGCAGCTGGTCGGCCCGAAGGACCAGGTGGACCGGGCCGGGGTGACCAGGGCGAACGGGTACCTTCAGGCCGCCACGTGGGGTGGCTTCACGGCCGGCCCGCTGCTTGCTGCCGCGCTCATGGCGGCCGGGGGCACTGGGCTGGCGCTGGCGGGTGTTGCCGTTGTCTATGCACTCGGGACGCTCGGGCTGTGGGCGCTGCCGCTGGTGCCGCCGGAACCGCTGGCCGGCCCGGCCGCCGCCGGAGGGGGCGGGTTCGCCTCGCAGCTGAGCGCGGGCGTGCGGTTCCTGCGTGAGGACGCCGACGCCGGGCTGCTCGTCCTCGTGGTGGGCGTCATGTGCGTGTTTGCGAACATGGCGGTGGTCGCGGAGGTCGCCTTCGCCGAAAGTGTGCTGAAGGCGGGGCCCACCGGGTACTCGGTGCTGGTCGCGGCGTGGACCGCCGGCATGCTGGCCGGGACGCTCGTCGGCGGGCGGCTGCCCGAGCGCAGGCTCGCCGTCACCACGCTCGCCGGGACGCTCGGCACGGGCGTGGCAGTGGCGCTGGCCGGGATCACTGTCTCCCTGTGGCAGGCCGCGGCGGCCTACGCCTTCGGCGGGCTGGCCAACGGCCTGGAAGTGGTGGCGACCCGCAGCTTCCTCAATCACCGGGCGCCGCCGCAGGTCGCCGGGCGGGTGTTCGCGGTGTACTCGGGGGTGCTGTTCGGGGCGGCGTCGGTCGGGATGGCCGCCGCCGGCGGCGTGCTCAGCTCGCTCAGCCCGCGTCTGGTGCTCTTGCTGGCCGGGGGCGGCGGGCTCGTAGCCGCCGCGGTGGGCTGGCTCATTTACGCGCGCCGCCACGCCCGCGCGGCGCACGCGCCGCAAGCCGCTCCCATACCGGAGGCGACCGCCGTTACGGCCCCGCCCGGCGGAGACCGGCCAGCCAGCCGGCCGCCGCCGCCGTGACGACGGCCGCCCCCGCCGCCAGGAACACCGGGCGCGGGTCGCCGCCCAGCGCCGACGTCGCCGTGCCGGCGATCACGACCCCGAGCGGGTCCACGGCCAGGAAGAGGGCCCGGACCCCGCTGGTGACCCTGCCCAGCATCGCCCGGGGGACGATCCGCTGCCGCTGCGTGCGGTTCACCAGGCTGGCCACCACCAGTGCCCACGTGTAGGCGAAGTTCGCCACCATCAGGTACGGCGCCGATCCGGCTGCGCTCATAGCGGCGATGGCGACGCCGGCGGCCGCGATGGCGATCACCACTAGCCGGATTTCGCCGATCCAGCCGGCCAGAGGGGAGGCGCTGAGCGCGCCCACGACCCGCCGTCGCCGGCCCGGCGACGAGCGACAGCTGGCTTGCCAGCTCCAGGACCGAATTCGCCCGGATGAGCCCCGCCGCCGGGAACAGATCCTTCACGACCACCGCGAGCGCGGTCTGGGAGAAGACGGAACACGCGCCGGACGCGAACGCGATGGCGAGCGCCAGCCACACCGTCAGCTGGCCCGCGGTCGCGAACCCGAAGAGCGCCGCGAACAGCCCCGCCCGCAACGCGTCGGTGAGCAGGAGGACCCGCCACGGGTCCGTCCGGTCAATGAGCACCCCGGCCGGCAGGCCCACGACCAGGTAGCCGACCGTCACCGACGCGGCGGACAGCGCCGAAACCAGCGGGTTGCGGCTTAGGTCGAGCACCAGCAGCGGGACCGCCAGCACGGCCAGGCCGTCGCCCAGCAGCGAAACCGCCTGCCCAGACAGGAAGATGCCACGCCGCCACGGCCCCCCGCCGGGCTGGGCAGGCCGTACGGGCCGGGTGTCGCTGGCGCGCCGCGTGAGCTGGGTGAGCCGCGTGAACAGGGTGAGCCGGGCGGGCCGGGCGGGCCGGGCGGGCCGGCTAACTGTACCTGTCCACCGGGCGGATCTTCACTGCCGTGCCGTAGGCGCAGATCTCCTGACCGGCCTGGAACTCGCTGGCGTCGAAGCGCATCGCGAGCACCGCATTCGCGCCCTTGGCCTCCGCTGCCTCGGTCAGCCGGTCCTGCGCGTGGAGCCTGCTGTCGGAGAGCATCTTGGTCATCCCCTTCAGCTCGCCGCCGACCAGCGACTTGAAGCCGGCCCCGAGCTGTGAGCCAACGTTCCGGGACCGCACGGTGACACCGAACACCTCCCCCAGCACCTCCGTGATCTCGTAGCCTGGCAGGTCGTTCATGGTGCTGAGAATCACGTCGTCACCCCTTTCCGCGGGTCCCCACCGCTGCCCATGCCGCATCATCCGCTGGCCGGGACGTACCCTGGAGCCGTGGTACTCGCACCTGAAGGCCGCAGGCTGCTCCGCCTCGAAACGCGCAACAGCCAGACGCCCATCGAGCGCAAGCCGCCGTGGATCAAGACGCGGCTGCGCACCGGCCCGGAATACACCGAGCTGAAGAACCTGGTGCGGCGCCAGGGTCTGCACACCGTGTGCGAGGAGGCGGGCTGCCCCAACATCTTCGAGTGCTGGGAGGACCGGGAGGCGACGTTCCTGATCGGCGGCGACGCGTGCACCAGGCGGTGCGACTTCTGCCAGATCGCCACCGGCAAACCCGAGCCGCTCGACACCGACGAGCCGCGGCGGGTCGCGGCGTCTGTGGCGGCGATGGGCCTGCGGTACGCGACGGTGACCGGTGTGGCGCGCGACGACCTTCCCGACGGCGGCGCCTGGCTGTACGGGCAGACCTGTGCCGAGATTCACGCGGCCGTGCCCGGCTGCGGGGTCGAGCTTCTGATCCCCGACTTCAACGCCGACCCGGCGCGGCTGGGCGATGTTTTCGCCGCCCGTCCGGAGGTCCTCGCGCACAACATCGAGACCGTGCCGCGCATCTTCCGGCGGATCAGGCCCGGCTTCCGGTACGGCCGGTCGCTTGAGGTGCTGGTCCGGGCGCGGGAGGCGGGCCTCGTCACCAAGTCCAACCTCATCCTGGGCCTCGGCGAGGAGCCAGCCGAGATCAGCCAGGCCATGGCCGACCTGCGGGCGGCCGGGTGTGAGCTCCTCACGATCACCCAGTACCTGCGCCCGTCCTCGCGCCACCACCCGGTGGTCCGGTGGGTGGAGCCCGCGGAGTTCGACCGGCTCCGCGAGGAGGCGCTCAGCCTCGGCTTCGCGGGCGTGATGTCCGGGCCGCTGGTCCGCTCCTCCTACCGCGCGGGCAGGCTGCACGCCGAGGCGATGGCGCGGCGGGCCGCTCCGGCCGGTGCCGCGCCCGCCGGCGTGGGCGGCACCATGGGCGAGACCGCCGGCTAGCCCGGCACCGGTTTCCACATCCGCCCGCCTGCTCGTATCCTGCCCTCCATGGCGAACAAGCCCGCAGGCGCGGCGAACCGGAAGGGTGATGCGGATCCGACCGCGGCCGGCCGCATCAAGCAGATCCGCATGGTGGCGGGGATCATCCGCAAATCCAACCCGCGTGCGCTGCCGCTTATTGCCCTGGCCGGGGTCGGGGTGCTCGCGGTCTTCGTGATCGTCGGTCTCTTCACCGGCCTGGTGGGGTTCCTGACCCCGCTCGGCTTGCTCTTCGGCCTGATGGTGGCGATGATCCTCTTCGGCCGCTACGCCCAGTCCGCCCAGTACAAGGCGGTCGAGGGCCAGCCCGGCGCGGCGGCAGCGATCATGCAGAGCATGCGCGGCGGCTGGACGGTCACCCCGGCGGTGTCGGCCAACCGCAGCATGGACGTCGTGCACCGGGCGGTCGGCAAGCCGGGTGTGGTGCTGGTCGGTGAGGGCTCACCTAACCGGCTGCCAAGCCTGCTCGCGGCCGAGAAGAAGCGGGTGTCCAGGGTCGCCTTCGACGTACCGATTTATGACCTGCAGGTGGGCGACGAGGAAGGGCAGATCCCCATCAGGAAGCTGCAGCGCAAGCTCATGCGGCTGCCCCGCAACCTCAAGGGCCCGGCGGTCGCCGACCTCAACTACCGGCTCAAGGCCCTGCCCCAGTCGCTGCAGGCACCGAAGGGCCCGATGCCCCGCACCGGCCGGATGCCGAAGCCGCCACGCCCCAGATTCCGGTAGCGCCCGGCGGATTGCCTGAACCGATGTCGCGGCCTTCGCTGCGCACCGTTCTCCGCTGCCCCGATGTGCCGCATCTGGCCGGCAAGCTGATGCGGCCGGCCGGCCCGCGCGCCGCCGGGACCTGGGAGGCGCACCTCGTCTGACGCCGGGCGGCGCCCGGCCGGTCCCCCTGCGGCCAATATCGTTGTGCCATACGCAGGGACCACCATGATCATGAATTCGGCCGCCCCGAGGAGACGCCTGATGTCCAATACCAGCGATATCCGGGTCCTGGGCTATGAGCCCTTGCTGGCACCCGCGACGCTGCTGGCGGAGCTGCCGCTCGCCGCCAGCGAAGCGAAGCATGTCGAGCAGTCCCGGGCGGAGGTGCGTGCGGTGCTGACGGGCATTGACGACCGGCTGCTGGTGGTGGCGGGACCGTGCTCGGTGCATGACCCGGCGGCGGCCCTGGACTACGCGGGGCGCCTGGCCGCACTGGCCCGCTCGCTCCAGGATGATCTGCTCATCGTGATGCGGGTGTACTTCGAAAAGCCGCGCACGGTGACCGGCTGGAAGGGACTCATCAACGACCCTGACCTGGACGGCAGCCATGACGTGCACCGCGGCCTGCGGGTGGCACGGCGGCTCCTCCTGGACATCGTGGGGCTGGGCCTGCCGGTCGGCTGCGAATGGCTCGACCCGATCACCCCGCAGTACATCGCCGACACGGTGACCTGGGGTGCGATCGGCGCCCGGACGACCGAGAGCCAGGTGCACCGCCAGCTCGCGTCGGGGCTGTCCATGCCGGTCGGCTTCAAGAACGGCACCGACGGTGACGTCCAGGTCGCGGTGGATGCCTGCCGGGCCGCGGCGGCCGGCCACACATTCTTCGGGGTAACGCTCGCCGGGGCGGCGGCGGTGGTGACGACGGCGGGCAATCCCGACTGCCATGTGATCCTCCGCGGCGGCCGGTCAGGTCCCAACTATCAGGCAGGCCAGGTGACGCGGGCGCTGGCGACGATCACGGAGGCAGGGCTGCCCCGCCGGGTGATGGTGGATGCCAGCCACGGCAACAGCGGCAAAGACCACCGGCGCCAGCCGACCGTCGCCGACTCGCTCGCGAAGCAGGTCGCCGGCGGCGAACTGGGCCTCGTGGGCGTGATGCTGGAGAGCTTCCTGCGGGCAGGCCGGCAGGAGCCGCGCGACCCGGCGGGACTGGCCTACGGCCAGAGCATCACCGACGCCTGCATGGACGTGGACACCACCTCCGCCGTGCTCAGCGCGCTTGCCGCCGCCCGCCGCCGCCGTGCCACCGCGGGCCGCGTCAGCTCCTGATCACGATGGTGTTGGCGGCGCGGTCGTGCAGCCCGCGCAGGTCACGGTCGGTGATGAGGGCCGGCACCACGGCGAGCAGCAAGATCGTGCGCACCAGCGCCCAGACGAACCCGACCGGCTTGCCGTCCAGGCGTACCACCCGGACGCCCAGTACCCGCTTCCCCACGGTAAACCCGGTCAGGGCCGTGAGCAGGTAGGTCTCGACCGCGAAGATCGGCAGCGTCCACCACCGTGAGTGGAAGAATGCCAGCGCGATCAGCGTGCACAGCAGCCAGTCGAGAAGCAGGGCCAGCAGGCGCCGGCCGATGGAGGCGACCGAGCCGCTGCCTTCCTCGGGCAGCCCGAACCGCTCGCCCGGGAAGGTGCCCGCGTCGCCAGAGCCCGTCGCGCCGCTCAGCCAGGATCCAGCCCACCGCCGTGCCGCCACACACCCACGGTATCCCGGCATGAAGGCGTGCGTGACCAGGGCCTGCCACCCCGGAGGGCGGCCGGTCGCGGCGGGGAACGACCCGACGGCCCGCCCGGCGCGGAGCGCGGCACACGCCCGGCGGGTTCGGCCCAGCCGAACGATCTCTGCCCGGCGCCGTTAGAGACGCTTCCGCCGGGGAAGCAGGGATGGAATGCCAGAAAGCAGCCGACTCCTGTCAGCGGACACCGAAGATGAGGCCCGGCCCGGCGGGCGGGCCGCCGATTCCGTCTCCACAGCAATGGTGCGGGCCGCGCACGCCGAGTGCCAGTGCCAGACGTGTGCGTCGCGCGATCACGATGAATGGAATGCCGGTGCGCGCGGCGAGACGCCGCTGCAGCGGGTCGACCGGGCGTACGGGGAGATCCTCCAGGAGGTACGGGTAGCCCAGACGGGCGTCCAGATCCTGTTCGCATTTCTGCTGACCCTGGCGTTCACCTCACGTTTTGCATCTGTCACGCAGTTTCAGCGGGGCATTTACGTCCTGACCCTCATGCTCTGCGCCGCCGCGGCAGCGCTGCTCATCGCACCGGCGTCGTTCCACCGCGTGGTCTATCGCAGGAGGCTCAAGCACCACCTCGTCCGGATCGCCAGCCGCCTGGCCCTGTTCGGCCTGGTGCTGCTCCTGCTCGCGTTGATATCGGCGCTCTTGCTGATCTTGGATGTGGTGATCGGGCTGGGCCCCGCGCTGATCCTGGCGGTTGGCGCGCTGGGCTGGTTCGTCACCTGGTGGTTCGTCCTGCCGGTATGGAGCCGCATCCGCCATCAGGCTTTCGCCGGGCACGTGCCGGATGAGCCGGACGACGGCCTGTAGCCGACGTGATCGCCTGGCGGCGCCGGGGCTCGCTGCCGGCGCTCGCAGGACGCAGAGCGGCGGGTAACCCGTAACACGCGTGAAACACCCGGGACACGGCTCGGAAACCGCGAGCGCCTAACGTCCGAGGCGGTCATGCGGCCAGCACACCCGTGCGGAAGCGATAGGGCCGTACCGCCCAGGGAGGGTTGATGTTCACGAACGCCGGCGAGGTACTGAAGTTCATCGGCGACCAGAAGGTGGAGTTCGTCGATGTCCGGTTCTGCGACCTTCCGGGCACGGTTCAGCACTTCACCGTGCCGGTGGAGAACTTCGACGAGAAGATCTTCAGCGAAGGGCTGATGTTCGACGGCTCCTCGATCCGCGGGTTCCAGCAGATCCACGAGTCCG
>DAITAE010000622.1:0-2833 GCA_036824445.1 Streptosporangiaceae bacterium
GACCCCCTGCTTGCAAAGCAGGTGCTCTTCCAGCTGAGCTATAGCCCCGAGTTGCGGCGCTCTAAGGGTACCTGCGGCCCCGCGCGGCAGCGGGCGCGGCGGAAGAGGCAGCAGGACTGGACGGCTGCGCCGCGGTCGCACTGGATGCAGCAGCAGTAGGGGCGGAATCGCGGGCCGCGGACCCCGTGTCCTCAGCTGTGCTCCTGCCGGGAAGCAGGTCCGGGAGCTGGGTTATCCCGTCGATCAGATGCGTGGCACCGGCGCTGCGCAACCGGTCGCTGGTATGCCCGCCGGTGAGCACCCCAGCCACGACGGCGGCCCCGGCCCGCTTGCCGCACTCGACCTCGCTGGCGGTGCTGCCCACGAAAGCGGCGGCGCGGACGTCCTCAACGCCCAGCCGAAGCATGGCGGTGAGCGCCAGGTCCGGCCAGGGGCAGCCGCGTGGCACGTCGTCCGGACAGAGCGTCAGGTCGATCAGTCGCCACCACCCGAGCGCGTCCAGCACAAGGCTGAGCAGGCGACGGGAGAGGCTGGTGATCAGGCATACCCGCACGCCGGAATCGGACAGCTGGGTGATCGTTTCCTCGGCGCCCGGGACCGGCGAGATCCCGGTACGGTCCATGGCAGTGCGGAACGAGCGCTCGAACGAGAGCGCCGCCGCCTCAGCCCGGCCGTCCCCGTCGGGAAACAAGCCCCGGAACACATCGACGGCCGACTGCCCCCGGGCCTGGTGCACCCCGACCATGTGATGGGCATAGGCGGCCGTGCCCGGCACGATACCCTGCGTCGCGCACGCCTCAGTGAACGCCCGCTCCAGCATGCCGTGATCATCCACGGTGGTCCCGAGCAAGCCGCAGCAAGCCAGCGTGACCGGCAGCGTGCCGCTCACCCGATCACGCCCGTTACGTTTGGTAGCGATCGCTTCGGCGTCAGTCGTCGCTCGTTGTGGCTTCCGTCCACAAGTCGAGTTCGGCGCGATCAGACTGAACCTTCCGCCAGACAGCAAAGATGCCGAGCCCGGCCAAGGCGAGCAGTAGCAGCTTCTTCACGGTGTGCAACCTTCCACCTCGCCTACGAGCCTGCATCAGGCTCTGTGAACTCCATGCAGCCTAGCAAGGGCCCGGTCACCGGGGCCGGGCAACGCGAGTCTCGTCCCAGACCGGGCCATCCGACTCGTAGACGTTGCCGTCGGCACCGAAAACCAGGAACCGGTCGAACGATCGCGCGAACCAGCGGTCGTGCGTGACCGCCAGCACCGTGCCCTGGAACGACTCCAGGCCCGCCTGCAGCGCCTCGGCGCTGGGCAGGTCGAGGTTGTCGGTCGGCTCGTCCAGCAGCAGGAGCGTCGATCCCGCCAGCTCCAGAAGCAGGATCTGCAGCCGCGCCTGCTGTCCCCCGGACAGGGTGCTGAACGTCTGGCGCGCGCTGTATTGCAATTCGTAACGTGCGAGCGCCGCCATCGCCTCGTTGCGCAACATCGCATGCTCGGTCATGAGGATCTCTTCAGGCCAGCGGCCGGCCAGGTCGGGGCGTGCGTGGGTCTGCACGAACAGGCCGGGAATGACCCGGGCTCCTAGCCGGGCCGAGCCCGTGTGCGGCACGTCGCCGCCACCGAGGAGCCGCAGGAAGAACGACTTGCCGGAGCCGTTGGAGCCGAGCACGGCAACCCGCTCGCCGTACCAGACTTCCAGATCGAAGGGCCGCATGAGGCCCGTGAGTTCCAGGTTCTCGCAGATCACCGCGCGTTTGCCGGTCCTGCCGCCGCGCAGGCGCATCCGGACATTCTGGTCACGCGGCGGCTGCTCGGGCGGCCCGGCCTCTTCGAACTTGCGTAGGCGGGTCTCCGCGGCGTGCAGCCGGGAAGCCATGGCGTCGTTGTAGGACGCCTTCTGGCGGTACATCCGGACAAGTTGCTTGAGCTTCTCGTGTTCCTCATCCCACCGGCGCCGCAGCTCGTCCAGCCGCTCGATCCGGTCCCGGCGTGCCTGGGCGTAGGTCGCGAACCCGCCCCCGTGCACCCAGACGTTGCCGTCCTCGACGGTGATGATGCGCTCGGCGCAGTTCGCGAGCAGTTCCCGGTCGTGGCTGACCAGCAGCACCGTCTTGGGTGTCGTCGCGAGCTGCTGCTCGAGCCAGCGCTTGCCCGGGACGTCCAGGTAGTTGTCGGGCTCGTCAAGCAGCAGGACCTCGGCCGGGCCCCGCAGCAGCGCCTCAAGCACCAGCCGCTTCTGCTCGCCCCCCGACAGGGTGCCGACCTCACGCCAGCGGCAGCGCTCGTACCCCACGCCGAGCGCGGCAATGCAGCAGGCGTCCCACGTGACCTCGGCGTCATAGCCTCCCGCGTCGCCCCACTCAGCCAGCGCCGCCGCGTACCGCATCTGGGTGGGCTCGTCGTCGCGCTCCATCATCGCCAGTTCGGCGGCGTCCAGCCGGGCGGCGGCGGACTGCACCCGGGGCGGCGCGACCGAGAGCAGCAGGTCGCGGACGGGGGAGTCGCCGGTGACGCGGCCGGTGTCCAGCTGGCCGGATGACCCGCCCGCCGAGTCCGCCGCCGCTGCAAGCCTGGCGCAGCCACCGGCGTCCGGTTCCGAGGAGACGGCTCCCATAATGCTCCCGGCGCCCGGTTCTGGGGAGACGGCCCCCTTGATGCTCCCGGCGCCCGGTTCCGGGGAGACGGCTCCCTGAATCCCCCCGGCGCTCTGCTGGCCGGCAGGGGCGCCTTCCGCGCCCCCTCCGGCGCTCTGAGTGCCAGGGCGGGCGACCCCACGGATCCCCCCAACGAACTGCCTCATCACGCCGAGGCCGCCGCTGCCGGTGACCGTTCCCGATTGCG
>DAITAE010000107.1:0-10708 GCA_036824445.1 Streptosporangiaceae bacterium
GACGAGATCGACCGGCTCACCGACGCCGACGGGGTCAAGCCGTCGGACGTCGCGGTGTTCTACCGGACCAACGCGCAGTCCCGGGTGTTCGAGGAAGTCTTCATCCGGACCGGCCATCCGTACAAGGTGGTCGGCGGCGTCCGGTTCTACGAGCGCCGCGAGGTCCGTGACCTGCTCGCCTATCTGCGGCTGATCGCGAACCCCGGGGACGAGGTGTCGCTGCGCCGGGTCCTGAACGTGCCCAGGCGGGGGATCGGCGACCGGACGGAGGAATGCGTCGCCGCGCTCGCCAGCCGGGACCGGACGTCCTTCGCCGCGGCCCTCACCCGGCCCGGCGACGTGCCCGGGCTCTCGCCCCGGGCAATCCGCGCCATCGAGGGCTTCAACGAGCTGCTCGCCGGGCTGCGGGCGGACGCGGACGCTGGCGTGCCGGTGGCGGAGATAGCCGAGGCGGTGCTGGAGCGTTCGGGATACGTCGCCGAGCTGGAGGCCTCCAGCGACCTGCAGGACGCGAGCCGGATCGAGAACCTGAACGAACTCGTCGCCGTGGCGCGGGAGTTCGACGCGGTGCGTGGCCAGGCGGCCGCGCCGGACCAGGCGGCCGCGCCGGACCAGGCGGCCGAGGGGCCGGCGCCGGGCTCGCTGGCGGACTTCCTCGAGCAGGTGTCCCTGGTCGCCGACGCTGACCAGATCCCGGAGGGCGACGACCACGCCGGCCTGGTGACGCTGATGACCTTGCACACGGCCAAGGGCCTGGAGTTCCCAGTGGTGTTCCTCACCGGGATGGAGGAGAACGTCTTCCCGCACCAGCGCTCGGTGAACGACCCCAAGGAATTGCAGGAGGAACGGCGACTGGCCTACGTGGGGATCACCCGCGCCGAGCGGCGGCTGTACCTCACCAGGGCCGTGGCGAGGGCCTGGTGGGGCAGGCCGGAATTCCACCGGCAGTCGCGCTTCCTGGACGAGATCCCCGGGCGCCTCATCGAGTGGCGCCGCGACCAGACGGCGGCGACGCCGCCCGCCGCCGAGCGGCTGGCCCAGCGCCCCGGGATGCGCACAGTCGGCAACCGGCCCGTCCCCTCCCTCGCACCGGGGGACAAGGTCACGCATGACGCCTACGGCCTGGGCACGGTCCTGTCCCTCCAGGGCTCCGGCGACGACCCCGAGGCGAAGATCGATTTCGGCGGCGAGTACGGCGTGAAGCACCTGGTGCTGCGCTACGCGCCGATCGAGAAGCTCTGACACCGGCGCGAGCCGGCGCGGGGCTGTCACTACCGCTGGCGTCGGACCGGGTTCTCAGTGCTCCGTACCATGGGTGGGGAAGGCAGGCGGGCTCGCCGCGCATTCCGTTTGGAGGAATCATGGGCGCGATCCGGGTGGTCATCGCCAAGCCCGGCCTCGACGGGCATGACCGCGGTGCCAAGGTGGTGGCGCGGGTGCTGCGGGACGCCGGGGTGGAGGTCATCTATACCGGTCTGCACCAGACGGCCGAGCAGATCGTGGCCGCCGCCATCCAGGAGGATGCCGACGCGATCGGGCTCTCCATCCTGTCCGGCGCCCACATGACCCAGTTCGCGCGGGTCCTTGAGCTGCTCGCGGAGCGCGGAGCCAGCGATATCACGGTGTTCGGCGGCGGCATCGTTCCCGATGCCGATATCGCCGAACTGGAGCGGATGGGCGTGGCGAAGATCTTCACACCGGGCGCTCCGACGCACGAGATCGTGGACTGGGTGAAGTCCACGCTCGGCGGCCGGACCTCCCAGGAAGCCGCAGTCCAGCAGTAGCGCCGGATCTGGCCCGGCAGCCGGGCGCGCTGGGTCTGGCCCGGCAGCCGGGCGCGCTGGGTCGTCGCGGTTGGCCGTCCTTTCGCGCCTCAGCCCGCCGCAGGCAGAGCGCGGATCGCCCGGGTGGCCGGGCTGCGTCCGGCGGCCAGCGCGCGGCGGATGTCCGCCAGCACGGCCGTAGGCTGGGTCCGGAGTTGGCCCGGCGTGACGTGCAGCACGATGACCCCATGGGCGCTGAGGCGGCGGCCACGCCGCAACGTGTGATCCCAGTCCGCTGGTGACAGGTGCCACTCCCGGGAGTCCACCTCGACCGCGACGCCCGCCTGGGGCCACCAGGCGTCCACCGCGGCCAGGAAGGCGGGCCCGAGGTACAGATGCGCGTTGAACATGGGGACGGGGAGCCGCGCCTTGATGATCAGGTCACGGAGGTCGGCTTCGGCCACGGACCGGATGCCATCTGATACCTCGGCTAGCGCCCGCCGGAGCCAGGCGGAGTTGCGTACGGGCCCTTGGCGTAACTCCTCGCCGAGCCCGTCGACACGGCACAGGCCCCGTTGCACGGTGTCGGCAACCACCGCCCGCACATCGCGGAAGCTGGTTAGTTCACGCGCGGAGTCCGCCACTGCCCGGGTCGGCAGCGCGAACTGGACCGCCCCCTCATAGCAGATCCGTTCCGGCATCCGCGTGGTAGGCCAGATGGATACGAGGCCCTGGCTCGCCCTGACCCGCCCGGCTGGGATGAGCACTGACGTGACGCTCTCTTCAGGCACCCGAATGCCCTGGCGCCGTAAGGCAGCTAGCCCGGTGATGACACTTCCTGTTCCCGCGTACAGGACTGCGGCGACCTCGTTCTGGACCCGGGTCGGGGTGCCGGTCACCGTCAAGTAGACCCCCGGCAGGATCCGTTGCCACGGCCCTCCGGGACGGATCCGGTGCCTGAGCGCGTCACGCGTCATGCCGCAGGCTAGAGCCTGGCTACGCGACAGGACGTGTTCCTGCCTGTGCAGCGTTCGTTCCAGGTCGTTCCGGTCCGTCCCGGCAGAGTGAGTCATGGCAGGATCATGCTGCGGGGGTCCGACAGCCGCCCTATTCCTTCGTGATCATGACATTGGTGGCGCTCCAGCACCCCCTAAGTCATGATCACAACTGGCCCTGTCCCAGCCGTACCACAAGCTGCGGCCCTCCGCGGGGCCCGCGTGACTGGTGGTGCGCGGCGGCGGAGCTGGGCCCGGTTGCTGCATCGGCGCTTGGGCCGGTGCCAGTGCGGTCTCGATCGGCTCAGCGCGCACTCGGAGGGCCGGCCCGGATAGGCTGCGACCGGATATCCAGCCGCTTCGAGGACGGACACACGTGGACCTGTTCGAACACCAGGCGAAGGAGTTGTTCGCGGAGTACGGCGTGCCGGTGCCGCGCGGCAGCCTCGCCGGAACTCCTGAGGAAGCTCGCGAGGCCGCCGAGGCTCTCGCCGCCGCCGGTGCGCCGCGGGTCGTGGTCAAGGCCCAGGTCAAGATCGGCGGCCGCGGCAAGGCCGGCGGAGTCAAGGTGGCCGACGGCCCGGCGGATGCGCAAGCCAGGGCGGGCGACATCCTCGGCATGGACATCAAGGGCCACACGGTGCGCACGGTCCTGGTCGAGGAGGCCAGCGACATCGCTCAGGAGTACTACCTGTCCTTCCTGCTCGACCGGGCGGCGCGCACCTTCGTCTCGATCTGCTCCGTGCAGGGCGGGATGGAGATCGAGGAGGTGGCGCACACCAGCCCGGACGCGGTGGCCAAGATCCCGATCGATCCGCTGGCGGGCGTCGACGCCGCGAAAGCGGCCGAGATCGTCGCGGCAGGGCAACTCCCGGAGCAGGCCAGGGCGGGCGCGGCCATGGCGGCGGAGCGGCTGTGGGCGGTCTTCACCGACGAGGACGCCACGCTGGTGGAGGTCAACCCGCTGATCCTCACCGCCGACGGCCGGGTGGTCGCGCTCGACGGCAAGGTGACGCTCGATGACAACGCCGCCTACCGGCAGGATCACGCCCGCTTCGCCGACCCCTCGGCGGCGGACCCGCTGGAGGCGCGCGCCAGGGCCAAGCACCTGAACTACGTCAAGCTCGAAGGCGAGGTCGGCATCATCGGCAACGGCGCGGGCCTGGTCATGTCCACGCTGGACGTGGTGGCCCTCGCCGGGGAGGCGTTCGGGGGGATCCGGCCGGCCAACTTCCTCGACATCGGCGGTGGCGCGTCGGCCGAGGTGATGGCCGATGGCCTGGAGATCGTGCTGTCGGACGCATCGGTCCGCAGCGTGCTTGTCAACGTCTTCGGCGGCATCACCTCGTGTGACGAGGTCGCCAATGGCATCGTCTCGGCGCTTGGCATGCTGGCCTCGCGCGGCGAGCAGGTGACCCATCCGATCGTGGTCCGGCTGGATGGCAACAACGCGGCGGAGGGCCGCCGCATCCTCGCCGAGGCGGGGCTGGCCGTGGTCGAGCAGGTCGACACGATGGACGATGCGGCACGGCGGGCGGCAGAGTTGGCCGCCACCGGGCAACGGGCGGCCGCGCCCGCGACGGGAGCATGAGATGGCTATCTTCCTGACCGGCGAGAGCCGGATCATGATCCAGGGCATCACCGGCTCAGAGGGCAGCAAGCACGGGCGCCGGATGCTGGCCGCTGGCACCACGGTGGTCGGGGGAACCAATCCCCGCAAGGCCGGCCAGACCGTTGATCTCGGCGGCACGCCCGTCCCAGTGTTCGGCACGGTGGCCGAGACCATGGCGGCCACCGGCGCGGACGTATCGGTGGTCTTCGTCCCGCCCGCCGGCACGAAGGGCGCGGTGATGGAGGCGGTCGATGCAGGGATACCGCTCGTCGTTGTCATCACCGAGGGCATACCGGTTCACGACACCGCCCAGTTCTGGGCGTACGCCTCCGCGCGCGGGAACGCCACCCGGATCGTCGGGCCGAACTGTCCGGGCATCGCCTCTCCCGGCAAGTCCAACGCGGGGATCATCCCCGCCGACATCACCTCGGAGGGGCGGATCGGCCTGGTCTCCAAGTCGGGCACGCTGACGTACCAGATGATGTATGAGCTGCGCGACATCGGCTTCTCCACCGCCGTCGGTATCGGCGGCGACCCGGTCATCGGGACGACCCATATCGACTGCCTGCAGGCCTTCCAGGATGACCCGGAGACCGATGCGATCGTCATGATCGGCGAGATAGGCGGGGACGCAGAGGAGCGGGCCGCCGCCTACATCGAGCGAAACGTTACCAAGCCGGTGATCGCCTACGTGGCCGGGTTCACCGCCCCTGAGGGCAAGACCATGGGCCACGCCGGGGCGATCGTCTCTGGTTCCTCCGGCACCGCCCAGGCGAAGAAGGAGGCGCTGGAAAAGGTAGGCGTCCGTGTGGGCCGGACCCCCAGCGGCACGGCCGTGATCGTCCGCGAGCTCATGCAGAGCCGCCACTAGGCCAGCGGACTGGCCCCAGCCTCGCCCGCCACCCTGCAGCCTCGCCCGCCACCTGGCCTTGCCGCCCCTGAGCCCGTAGCCCCGGCGCCCCGGCAGCCTCGGCTGCCTCGCAGTTCCCGCGCGCCGCAGCTTGGCGGGTGGTGGTCTGCCGGGCGGCGTTTCCCCACGGCGCGCCTCCGCCGTGCCTGCCTGGACGGTTGTCAGGATTGGGCATTGTGACCGCTCCTGCCCGCCCTGGCGCGAACTCGCGCGACAGCCAGGGCCCACCGGACGAGCTGCCGGGGGCGACGCGCCCGCTGGCCGTCACCGGGGCGATGGCCGCGTGCGCCGCGATGGTCACCGGGTTGGTCATCCTGACCCCGCTGGTGCTCGTCGGGTGGATCGCCGCACCGCATGCGGGCCTCGGGCTCCCGGGCGTGCTGCGAACGACCACCGGGCTGTGGCTCGCGGCTCACCACGTCGGCTTTGCCCTGGAAGGCGCCGGACGGATCGGTATGCTCCCGCTCGGCCTCGTGCTAATCCCTGGTGCGCTGCTGTGGCGGGCCGGGCGATGGGTCGTGCAGACGGGACAGGTGTCCGGGCTCTCCGAGGTCGGTTACGCGGCGCTGGCGCTCGCCGCTCCCTACGCGGTGCTCTGCGGCGCGCTGGCGCTGGCCAGCCGGTCAGCACTCGCCGTACCCTCGCTGCCGCAGGCGGTGATCGCCGGGTTCCTGATCGCCCTGTGCGCCGGCGGCCTGGGCGGCGCACGCGCGCTGGCACCGTGGAGCAGCCTGGTACGTCTGCTGCCACCCAGGCCCCGTTCCATCGTCCTCGGCACGGCTGGGACACTGGCCGTGCTCGCGGCCGTGGGCGCGATCCTGGCGGGTGCCTCGCTCGCCGCGCACCTGTCGGAATTCAGCGCTCTGAACGGTGCGCTCGGGGCGGGCCCCGTCGGCTCCGTGCTGCTCCTGCTCGTCCAGCTCGCTTACGTGCCCAACGCCGTTGGCTGGGCGGTCTGCTTCATGCTGGGACCCGGTTTCGCCTTCGGCGCCGGGACGGTGATCGCCCCGACCGGGGCGGCGCTGGGGCCGCTGCCAGCGTTCCCGCTGCTCGCCGCGCTGCCCTCCGGGGCACACGGCTCGGTGCCCGGCTGGGCGTCGGTGGCGGTGCTGGCCGTGCCCTACCTCGCCGGGGCGTTCGGTGGGGTGCTGCTGGTGCGTGTGGCGCCGAGCCCGGCGGCCGAGATTGCCCCCCTGTGGGGGTTCGCTTGCGGTGTGGCCACCGGATTTGTCGTCGGGATCCTGGCGGCGTTCTCGGGTGGCCCGCTGGGCAGCGGGCGGCTGGCCGTGGTCGGGCCGTCCGCCTGGCAGGCAGGGCTGGTGGCCACCTTGGAGACGGGGGTCGCCGCCGCCGTGGCCGCGGGGATCGCGAACTGGCTGCTGCTGCGCCGCGAGCCCGAGCTTGCGGCGGCGCGGGCCGCTCCGGGGGCCGCGGGTAACGGCTTGCGGGTCAGGACAAGCGATGACGGCGACGACGGCCACCGGATCTTCGTCGATCCGTGGGCCAATGAGGGCGAGACCCGGCCTGGCGCGCGGCGTCGCGCGCCAGGGCCGTCCGAACTGCCCTGATAAGCGCGCTACTCGCCGGATGGCGCGGCAACCGGCGCGGCCGCGGCCGTTAGGGTGGCCGCATGACGGCACGCCTGGTGGTACTCGTCTCCGGCGCGGGAACCAACCTCCAGGCACTGATCGACGCCTGTGCCGACCAGTCCTACGGGGCGGTGGTGGCGGCGGTGGGCGCGGACCATTACGGCATCGAGGGCCTGGCACGAGCGGAGCGTGTGGGCATCCCCACCTTCGTCCAGCGGGTGGCCGACTACCCGACCCGGACGGCCTGGGACCGTGCGCTCGCGGACTGCTGCGCCTCGTTCGACCCGGACCTGGTGGTATCGGCGGGTTTCATGAAGCTGGTCGGGCCGGCGTTCCTCGACCGGTTCGAGGGCCGGTTCATCAACACCCATCCAGCCCTGCTGCCGGCCTTCGCCGGCATGCACGGCGTCAGGGATGCGCTGGAGTACGGGGTGAAGGTCACCGGCTGCACGGTCTTCATGGTGGACGCGGGCACCGACACGGGGCCGGTGATCGCGCAGGCGGTGGTCGGAGTCCGCGAAGATGACGACGTGGCGACGCTGCATGAGCGGGTGAAGGTGGCCGAGCGCGCGTTGCTCGTGGACACCGTGGGCGCGATGGCCCGCGGAGGATGGTCTGTCCAGGGCCGGAAGGTGAAGGTCGGGCGTTGACCAAGATTCCCATCAAGCGCGCGCTGATCAGCGTCTATGACAAGACCAGGCTCACCGACCTGGCGCGGGCGCTGGACGGGGCGGGGGTTGAGATCGTCAGCACCGGTAGCACGGCGGCGGCGATCGGCGCCGCGGGCGTGCCGGTGACCCGGGTGGAGGACGTGACCGGCTTCCCCGAGTGCCTCGGCGGCCGGGTCAAGACGCTGCATCCGGCGGTGCACGCCGGCCTGCTCGCCGACCAGCGCCAGCCCGCGCACCGCGAGCAGCTCCGGGAACGCGGGATCGCCCCGTTCGAGCTGCTCGTGTCCAATCTGTACCCCTTTGAGGAGACCGTCGCCAGCGGCGCCACGGCCGAGGAGTGCGTGGAGCAGATCGATATCGGCGGCCCGGCCATGGTCCGGGCCGCGGCCAAGAACCATGCCAATGTCGCCGTCGTCACCGACCCGTCGATGTACGCGGCGGTGACGACGGCGGTTGCCGGGGGCGGGTTCACGCTGGCGCAGCGGCGCCGTCTCGCCGCCCGGGCTTACGCGAACACCGCCCGTTATGACGCGGCCGTCGCCTCCTGGTTCGCCTCGGTCTACGCGCCGGACGGCACCGCCGCCGAGACCGGCTGGCCCGACGTCGTAGCCGCGCTCTGGTCCCGGCGGGAAGTGCTGCGCTACGGGGAGAACCCGCACCAGCGCGCGGCCCTGTACCTCGGGACCGCACGCCCGCCCGGCATCGCCGGGGCCGACCAGGTGCACGGCAAGGCGATGTCCTACAACAACTACGTGGACGCGGCGGCCGCCTGGCGGGCGGCGTTCGAGTTCACCGAGCCATGCGTTGCGATCATCAAGCATTCCAATCCGTGCGGGATCGCGGTGGGGGCCGACCTGGCGGAAGCCCACCGCAAGGCGCATGCCTCCGACCCGGTGTCGGCGTACGGCGGGGTGATCGCCGCCAACGGCCCGGTGACGGCCGCGCTCGCCGCCCAGATCGCCGAAATCTTCACCGAGGTCGTCGTGGCGCCCGGCTTCGAGCCCGCCGCCAAGGAACTGCTCACCGCCAAGAAGAGCCTGCGGCTGCTGAGTTGCCCCCCGCCGGAGCGTGCGGCGGCCGCGCCCATCGAGTGGCGCCAACTGGATGGCGGCCTGCTCATGCAGTCCGCGGATCTGCTCGACGCGCCCGGCGACGACCCGGCCACATGGGAACTGAAGGCCGGACCGGTGGCCTCCGGCGAGGTCATGGCCGACCTGATCTTCGCGTGGCGTGCCTGCCGCAGTGTGAAGTCCAACGGCATCTTGATCGCTACCGGCGGGGCTACCGTCGGGGTGGGCATGGGCCAGGTCAACCGGGTGGATTCGGCCCGGCTCGCGGTGACCCGCAGCGGAGAACGAGCCCGCGGGGCCGTGGCCGCCAGCGACGCGTTCTTTCCCTTCCCGGACGGCCTTCAGGTGCTCGCCGGCGCCGGCGTGAGTGCCATTGTTGAGCCCGGCGGGTCCGTGCGCGACGACGAGGTGGTGCAAGCGGCGGCGGATGCGGGCGTCAGCCTGTACTTCACCGGCGCCCGTCACTTCTTCCACTGACCATCTGGGTCTGCCACCGGCGCCCGGGGGGTTGGTTGAGGGGTTGCGGAGCGGGATTCGGTGACGGTCCAGGGGAGGAGTTCGGTGACGGTCCCCGAGAGGAGTTCGGTGACGGTCCCGGAGAGGGATTCGGTGACGGGCCTGGAGAACAGTTTGATGAACATTGCGGAGAGGGGTTTCATGAGCATCCTGGCAAGTGCCGTGGCTATCACGGGGGGAGGCGCCCGATGACCGCCCGTATTCTCGACGGCCGGGCGACCGCCGCGGCGATCAAGGAGGATCTCAGCCGGCGCGTTGCGGCGCTGACGAGGGCAGGCACCGTGCCGGGCCTGGGCACCGTGCTGGTCGGCGACGACCCGGGCAGCCGCGCCTACGTCGCGGGCAAGCACCGTGACAGCGAGCAGGTGGGCATCGCCAGCATCCGTCGCGACCTGCCGGCGGACGCCACCCAGCAGCAGGTGGAAGCGGCGGTCGACGAGCTGAACGTGGACCCCGCATGCACCGGGTACATCGTGCAGCTGCCGCTGCCTCGCGGCCTTGACCCGCACCGGGTGCTGCTCCGGATGGACCCGGCCAAGGACGCCGACGGCCTGCACCCGGTCAACTTGGGGCGGCTTGTCCTCGGCGATCCGGGGCCGCTGCCGGCCACCCCACGCGGGATCGTGGAGCTGCTGCGCCGCTATGACGTCCCGATCGCCGGTGCCGACGTGACGGTCATCGGGCGCGGGATCACCGTCGGGCGGACGCTGGGCCTGCTGCTCACCCGGCGCAGCGAGAACGCGACCGTCACCCTCACCCACACCGGCACCAAGGATCTGGCGGCGCACACCCGCCGGGCCGACATCGTCGTGGCGGCCGCCGGCCGGCCGGGCCTGCTCACCGCGGACATGGTCCAACCCGGGGCCGCCGTGCTGGATGTCGGCATCACCCGGACCGAGGCCGGGCTGGTGGGTGACGTCGCGCCGGATGTGGCCGAGGTGGCCGGTTACCTGGCGCCCATGCCCGGTGGGGTGGGGCCGATGACCAGGGCGATGCTGCTCGCCAACGTGGTGGACGCGGCCGAGCAGCGCCTTGGCCAGTAAGCTACTACCTAGTAACATATAGGCGCCAGGGCTGAACTGGCGTGGGCGCCCGGCGGGCGGCAAGGTGGGAAGACACCCCGGGGCCGCGCCCGGCTACCGCGTTTGGCAGTCTTGACGGTGCCCGGAGTCGTGGGCACACGGTCGCGAAGGCAAAGAGCAGGAGGTCGGCCGCCGGTCATGAACATCGTCGTCTGCATGAAGCAGGTCCCCGACACCTGGGCGGAACGCACCCTGCGGGCAGAGGACTCCCGGCTTGACCGCGCGTCGGTCGACGGGGTCATCAACGAGCTCGACGAGTACGCGATCGAGGAAGGTCTCCGCCTCGCCGAGGCACACGGGGGAGAGGTGACCATCCTGTCCATGGGGCCGGAAAAGGCCAGCGAGTCCATCCGCAAGGCGCTGTCTATGGGTGCCGACAAGGCGGTCCACCTGATCGACGACCAGTTCGCCGGGTCCGACGCGCTCGCCACGTCGCTCGCGCTGGCCACCGTGCTCGGCCGCATCGGGTTCGACCTGGTCATCCTCGGCTCGGAGTCGAC
>DAITAE010000623.1:0-2830 GCA_036824445.1 Streptosporangiaceae bacterium
GCCCTGGACAGGTTCCGGCTGGGGTGGCGCCCCGAGCGCGATTCGAACGCGCGACTACTGCTTAGGAGTTCGTGGTTGGTATTGCATCTAGGTGCACCCTTGCAGGTCTGGCGTCCGGCGGGCTACCCGTGAGCGACCGCAGAGCACCGCCTGGCGCCGTCGTGTATGGCACATGCGTGGCATGCGGGTGCCAGCACCGAGCGTCCGCACCCACAGGTCACCTCCGATCGGGCGCACAACGGGCACAGCTAGCGGCCTACTGCTTGCGCGGGATACCACGCCAGTCCTGGCGGAGGCGCTGCCAGCGGTACGGAGGCGCGGACCTCAGTTGCTCGCTCATATCGCTACCGCCGTCGCACACGCCGATGAGCGGTCCTGGGGGTGGGAACGTCCGGTCGCGGAAAGTTACGCGTGGACCGTCCCACGTATGTCCCGTGCTGTAAGGCTTTTGGCCGAGCCCCATCGCCACGTGAACCCGCCGCGGCCGAAGGCCCGCGGCCCCTTTCGGGGTTGGGACTGCACCGCGGGCCCTACCAGGCAGGCAGCCGGAAGAACATTCCGTGATGGACGAACAGGCGCTGGGTGCGCGGGGGCAGCGGGGTGAATGTGGCCGGAGTCTGAACGCCGAACACTGAGCCCCGGGTGGCGATGACCGCGGTGCCGGACGCGTTCACCCACCACACGCCTGTGTCGCCTGCTTCGGAGGCGGTCCGCCGCTGGTACAGGACCCGTACCGGCTTTCCGGTGCGCACCGAGAACTCGGTGATCGTGAACCCAAATACCTTGGGCGGGGCAGATGCATGGAAGAACGGGGCCACGAGTTTGGTGCCGTCACCGGTGATCAGCGGGATCCCGATGATGCGGTGCTTGGCATTGTTGTGCTGCCAGCCGACTTCGGTGCTCGGGATGGGGATGCGCGTGCTGGATGCCAGCAGACTGCCGGCGGGTGCGGCCGTGTCCAGCAGGCGGAGCTGCCCGGGCCA
Organism: Streptosporangiaceae bacterium; assembly: GCA_036824445.1. Classification (GTDB taxonomy): domain Bacteria; phylum Actinomycetota; class Actinomycetes; order Streptosporangiales; family Streptosporangiaceae; genus UBA9676. The sequence continues at coordinate 984 of DAITAE010000623.1, forward strand.
CCCGGTTCTGCTGCGGATGGTCACCTGGAACAGCAGCGTCCGGTTATCCGCGTCCCACGAGTTTGAGCCGCCGCCGCCCGCACCGACGGAGATGGTTCCATGGCCCGGCCACACCCACTCTCGCCGGGCCCCGGTCGCGAGCGAGAAGATCTGAATCTTGGAACCAATCTGCCCGTGGACGGGCGGAAGGGATACGGCAAGCTTGCTGCCATCGGGGGACAGTGCGAGGCCCGGGAGGGCCGCCGTTTCCGGAGGTATGGGCAGGGCCACCAGGCGGCCCGGATGACCCGACCGGTCCAGGACCAGCCGGTAAAACCTGACCGGCCCCCGGTCCACCCCGGGTGCGGCGGCAAAGACGAATGTCCGGCCGTCACCGGCTGCTGCCACCTGCGTAAACATCGTGTACGGCTTGGGCGGCGCGACGGTCCCCAGCACGGCTCCGGTGGCGGTCGCGCCGACCACCGCGCGGCCTGGGATGTGGGGAATGGCGACGAAGTACCGGGGAACTTTGGCAAACACACCTGAGGGGCCCGCCGGGCTGGTCCCGGCAGAGTGGCGCAGGATCACGCCGGAGATGGCCAGCGACGCGATGATCACGCCAGCCACGGCAGCCGCGGCGGCCACCGGGGCCAGCCACCCCGGCCAGCGGCGCGGCACGGCACCGCGGCGAACCAGGCCAGGCGCACGCCGGCCGCCACCGTCGCGCACCGCCCGCAGCACCGCCTCCGCGCTTGGCGCATGACGCTCCAGCATCGGCAGCGCCGCGCGCAGTTCGTCTTCGGTGCGCCTTGGCCCTCCGGGTCCGGTCGCCATCATCACTCCTCCTTGATCACAACTGGTCCCGGTAGTGGCGTGGTCAGCTCGATCCGGAGCGCGGCCAGCGCCCGGGAAGCGTGACCGCGGACGGTGCCCGGCGTGCAGCCCAGGACCTCGGCGATCTCCTGATTGGACAGGCCCTCGTAGTAGCGCAGCACCACCACCGTGCGCTGCCGCCGGGGCAGCTTGCCCAGCTCGGCCAGCATCGCCTCACGCTCGGCGTAACCCGCGGCCGGATCGGGTGCAGGCAGGCCGTCGATGTCGGAACCCGTGCCGGATAGCACCAGCCGCCAGGACCGGCGCCGCCAGGTCAGGTACTCGTTGACGATCATCTTGCGGATGTAGGCCTCGGGCCGGGGCAGGTTCTCAATCATCTGCCATCGCGCGTTCGCCCGGATCAGTACCTCCTGCACCACGTCCTCGGCCAGGCCGCGATCACCGGTCAGCACGGCGGCGAACTTCAGCACCGCGGGCAGCCGGGCGGCCGCGAATTCCTCGAAGGTCACCGGACCTCCACGAGAATGTCTCTGCCTAGTAGATGTACTCCGGCGGCAATGTGTTGCGCTGTCACGGGAAGCAATCTCGCCGCGGTGACGGCTACCCCCGCAGGCTGCGCCCGGTGCTCCGTCAGTTCAAGAGGAAGCCCCGGACCAAACTCAAATTCGACGTCTTGCCTTCCCCAGACCCCGGCCGCGTGACACGCAAGGTAGGCTCTGCGTGGCCGCGATCCATCTCCGATCGCCGGACCCGGTGGCAATGATTCCTCCCCGGCCAGCCAGCCCGCAACGCACACATGCTTCACCCGATCGCTGCCAGAACCCCCGGAGGGCGTCGGGGACTGTCCACCGGACCGCACAGCGGCGGCATGATTTCTTGGCCTGGTAGCAGGACCCGCGCGCTGAACGTGCCCGTGTGGAGAGGCCGGGGCAAAAGCTCATGCCGGGTTGACACCAGATGGCGATGACGGCCAGGCCAATGCGCACAGCGGCGGCTTGTGCGGGGAATATCAGGTTCTGGGTACCTCACCGGCC
>DAITAE010000108.1:0-10701 GCA_036824445.1 Streptosporangiaceae bacterium
TCACCCGGCGCACGCGCATCAGCGCATCGGTGCGATGCTGCTCGATCACGTGGCTGCCTGGGCCGTTCGCCAGGGCCTGCCAGCGATGACTCTGGTCACGTTCCGCGGTGTGCCGTGGAACCCCCCTACTACGAGCGGCTCGGCTTCCGCGAGCTGGCCGCGTCCGAAGTCACGCCCGGTCTGACCGCACGCCGGGCCGCCGGCCCGGGCGCCGACGGGGACAGCTACGCCCGCGTCTGCATGCGCCGGGACCTGATCGCGGACGGCCCGCCAGGGACGTGATGCCAACCCGTGACGGCCCGGCCGGAACCGTGCGTTCCCGGCAGCCGTCCGATCGGCATGTCAGCACCACTGTTGCCCGCCGTCTCACGCGCGAACCGACCACGGGCTGCGGCGCCCGCCGCCGCGGCACTCACCGCCGCAGCCTGCCTGCTCCTGCTGGGCTGCTCGGGCGGCCCCGCCACCAGCTCCGGAGCGGCCAGCGCCGCTCGGGCGATCGCCAAGCCGCAGCCGGTGCCGGCGGGCGCACCCGGCTTTACCGGCGCCTCAGACCAACGGGCACACCTCATGGTCGTGCCCCCGCCCGCCGGGCAGGCGATCATCTACACCGCGAGCCTCACGGTGCGCGCCGGGGACATCCGGGCGGCGGCCACGCGGGCCGCCCGGCTGGCCGGCGCGGCCGGTGGCTACGTGTCCGGCGAGACCGCCCGGTTCAGCCGCCGGAATCCGGCCGAGGGCACGATCCTCATCCAGCTCAAGATCCCCGTCGCCCGGTACCAGGCCACGCTCGCGGCGCTGTCGGCGCGCCTGGGCACCAGGATCTCGCTGTCCCAGCACGCGCGGGACGTCACCCAGACCGTCGCCGACGTGACCAGCCGGGTGGCCTCGGCCAGGGCCGGGATCGCCCAGCTTCGCAGGCTCCTGGCACGGGCCGGCTCGGTCAGCAGCCTGCTCAAGGTCCAGGAGCAGATCAACGCCCAGGAGTCCGACCTGGAGGCGCTGCAGTCCCAGCAGCGCGCGCTCGCGCACCAGACCACGTACGGGACCGTGTCGGTGATGCTGGTGAGCAAGCGGCCACCGCCGGCCGCCGGGCCGGTGAAGCTGGCGAGCGGATTCACCGGCGGGCTCGCCGCCGGCTGGCACGCCCTGCGCCGGGCGACATCGTGGCTGCTCACGGGGGTCGGCGCCCTGCTGCCGTTCGCGCTGTTCGTGATTATCGCGGGCTACGCCGCGCTGCGGGGATGGCGCTGGCTGGGCCGGCACCGGGCAGGACGGCGGCCCGCGGGGCCACGGCCGGCAGGCTGAGCTCACCGCGTCCCGGTCGCGTCCTCCTGCACCGTCTGCTCGTGGACGTAGTCGGTGAGGCGGGCCAGCACATCGGGCTCGGTTTCGGGCAGGACCCCGTGCCCAAGGTTGAAGATGTGCCCTTCCGCGGTGCGGCCGCGGGCCAGCACGTCCTGGGCCCGCTGCTCGACCACATCCCACGGTGCCAGCAGGACCGCCGGGTCGAGGTTGCCCTGGAGCGCCGTGCCGATATCCACCCGGCGGACCGCCTCGTCCAGGCTGACCCGCCAGTCCACACCGACCACCTCCGGCCCGGCTTCACTCATCAGCCCTAGCAGTTCCCCGGTGCCGACGCCGAAGTGGAGCCGTGCCACGCCCGTCCCGGCGAGTGCCTGGAACACCCGCTTGCTGTGCGGCAGCACCGCGGCCCGGTAGTCCTCCGGGCTGAGCGTGCCGACCCAGGAATCGAAAAGCTGGATGGCGGAGGCACCGGCGGAGACCTGGATCTGCAGGAACGAGATGGTGATGTCGGTGAGCCGGGTGAGCAGGGCATGCCACAGCCGCGGGTTGCCGTACAGCAGGGCCTTCGTGCGCTCCTGGTTCTTCGACGGCCCTCCTTCGACCAGGTACGACGCCAGCGTGAACGGGCCTCCGGCGAAACCGATCAGCGGCGTGCTGCCCAGCTCGGCCACCAGCGAGCTGATCGCCGGGGTGAGGTAGGGAACGTCGGATGGCTCGAGACGGCGCAGCTGCGCCAGGTCGGTGTCGCGCCGGACGGGCCGGCCGACCACCGGCCCGATCCCGGGCTTGATGTCAACATCGACGCCCACCGCGCGCAGCGGGACCACGATGTCGCTGAAGAGGATGGCCGCGTCAACGTGGTAGCGCCGCAGCGGCTGAAGCGTGATCTCGGTGACGAGATCGGGGTTCATGCACGCGGCCAGCATCGACTTGCGTTTCTTCCGCGCCGCCTGGTACTCGGGCAGTGACCTGCCCGCCTGTCGCATGAACCAGACCGGCGTATAGGGCACCGGCTGGCGGCGGCAGGCCCGCAGGAAGGGGGACTCCTTGGTCGCGGCCGTCACGCAGATGATCGTCTCACAGCACCGGGGACACGCCGGTCGAGATCCACCGTCCGGAGAGGGCAGCATGCGACCATCGTGTCCAGCCGGGCGTCGCGGCGGTGCTCCCAGGAGCCCGTCCGTGGCGAACCCGGCGGCGAGGGAGGTCACGGGAATGAGCCAGACGTTGCGTCCGTGCGGCGAGTGTGGCGGCGAGCAGCTGTTCGACCAGCACCACGAGATACCGGGCAGCTGCCCGGATTCGCCGGACGGCGAGTGCCCCGAGTGGTTCTGCACGGGATGCGGCAGCGCGCTGCTCGTAGGCTTCGTTCTTTACCCGGCCGAGCCGAAATTGATATCAGCGATGCCCAGGCGTGTGGCGTAACAGAGAGCGGCGACGTCGTACCCTCAGATCATGAGGCAGGTGGGCGGGGTTACGGCACCAGGCGAGGAGGCGGCCGCTGCGTTCACGGACGCGGTGGCCTCGCTGCGGTCGGGCCAGGAGCAGGTGTGTGCCGTCCGCCCGGAGCTGACCTTTGAGGACGTGCCCGCGCCCCGGACCCTCGCGCCGTTCGCGATCGCCGTCGCCGCCACCGCCAGGGTCGGCGGGATGGAAGCCGCCTCGGGCCGTTTCGTGCTGCTCTACGACCCGGATGGCCAGCGCGGCTGGGTGGGCCCGCTGCGCGTCATTGTCTACATCCGCGCCGACCTGGAGCCGGAGATCGCCGCGGACCCGATGCTGGGTGAGGTCGCCTGGTCCTGGCTGACCGAGTCACTCGACGCCCGCACTTCTGGTTACGCCGCGCCCAGCGGGACCGTGACCCGCGTGGTCACCGAGGGATTTGGCGCCAAACGAGAGGACCCGCAGGCGACTGGTTTCGAACTGCGGGCCTCCTGGTCGCCGGTGGGGATGGCCGACCTGCCGGCGGACCCGGCCGACCAGGCCGAGCCTGACAGTGGCGAATCGGCGCAGGCAGGCCTGGACGGTCATCTCGCCGCCTGGTGCGGGGCGATCTGCGCCGCCGCCGGGCTGCCCCCGCTGGTTGCGGGGGTGACCGCGCTCCGGCCGCCCGCCCGGCGGCGCGGTTCATGACGGGGGGTACCGCAGAAGCCGGGTCGCGGCCGGCGGTCGGTCCTGCCCAGGGGGAGCAGCCCGGGGCGCCGCCTGCGGTACCGCTGCTCGAGCCGCGTGACGGGCTCCCCCCGCTGGTGACCACGGCGCCAGCCCTCGCGGAAGCGGTGGCCGCGCTTGGCGCCGGCCAGGGGCCGGTCGCGGTGGACGCCGAGCGTGCCTCCGGCTACCGCTACGGGCACCGCGCGTTCCTGGTCCAGTTCCGCCGCCGGGGCGCGGGCACCGTCCTGATCGACCCGGTCGCCTGCCCCGACCTGTTGGCACTCGATGCGGCGCTCGCCGGCTGCGAGGCCGTGCTGCACGCCGCCTCCCAGGACCTGCCCTGCCTGGCGGAGCTCGGGTACCGGCCGCGCCGGCTGTTCGACACCGAGCTGGCCGGCCGCCTGCTGGGGTACCCGCGCGTCGGGCTCGGCGTGCTGGTGGAGACCGTGCTCGGCTTCAGCCTGGAGAAGGGCCATGCGGCGGCGGACTGGTCCACCCGGCCGCTGCCCACGGAGTGGCTGCGTTACGCCGCGCTGGACGTGGAGGTCCTGGTCGAGCTGCGCGACGCCCTGGCGGCCGAGCTGGCGGAGCAGGGCAAGACCGAGTGGGCACGGCAGGAGTTCGCCGCGGTGCTCGTGGCGGGCCCGCCGCCTCCCCGGCCCGACCCGTGGCGGCGGACGTCCGGCATTCACCGCGTGCACACGCGCCGGGGCATGGCCGTCGTCCGCGAGCTGTGGCTGGAACGCGACAAGATCGCGCGCCGCCGCGACGTGTCTCCGGGCAGGGTGCTGCCGGACTCGGCGATCGTGGAGGCCGCGCGCGTGCTGCCCGGCAGCAAGCGCGATCTCGCCGAGCTCCCGGGTTTCAAGAACCGGGGCGCGCGGCGGCACACCACGCAGTGGCGGCGGGCGGTCGACCGGGCACGCGCCCAGGCCGAGGCGAACCTGCCGGGCACGACCTCCCCCGCACCGGAGGGCCCTCCGCCCGCGCACCGCTGGGCGGAGCGGGACCCCCCGGCCGCCCAGCGGCTGGCGGTCGTGCGCACCGTGGTCGCGGCGCTCGCCGACGAGCACTCCCTGCCGGCTGAGAACCTCCTGCAGCCGGACGTGGTGCGCAGGCTTGCCTGGCGGCCTCCGGAGCCGCCCAGCACCGAGGCGGTGGGGGCCGAGCTGACGCGGGGCGGTGCCAGGCCGTGGCAGACCGAACTGACCGCGAAGCCGATCAGCAAGGCGCTCATCCGCCTCACCGAGGAGGAGGACGGCTAAGAGGTCCCGGCAACGGGACTGCCGGGACCCGCCAGGACCCCGCGGGCCGCCGGTTCCGGGAGCGTCCAGGTCGGAGACACCCAGCCCAGTTCATGATCATGGGTTCGCTGTTGCTAGAACGATACCAACGTCATGATCACGTCCTGCCGGCCCGGATGGTCTTGTCGGTGCCGCCGGCGACAATGGCGGCGTGAGCAACACAGCCGTGAGCAACGCAGCCCTGAGCGAGCTGGCCTGGGGCGCGCTCGCGTCTCCGGTCGGCGAGATGTCCGTGGCCTGTACCGCGGCCGGGGTGGCCAGGGTCCGCTTCGCCGCGCCGCCGGCTCCGGCGGCGCGGCCGGGGCGGGCACCTGCCCCGCCGAACGGGGCGAGCGGCGCGCCCGGCGAGGCGGCCGCTCACCTGGCTGCGGCGCTCGCCCAGGTGACGGAGTACTTCGCCGGCCGGCGGCGCCGCTTTGACGTGCCGGTTGACTGGTCGGGTATGTCCGCGGCCCAGCGCCAGGTGCTGCCGGTGCTCCTGGCATCGGCGGGCTACGGCGAGACGGTGACCTACGGCGCGCTCGCCCGCCGCGCCGGCCTGGCGGATGGGGGGACGGTCCCGGCGGCGCGGGTGACCGGGCAGATCATGGGATCCAACCCCTGCCCGATCATCGTGCCCTGCCACCGGGTGGTCGCGGGTGACGGGCTGGGCGGCTACAGCGGCGGTGCCGGGCTCGAGACCAAGCGCTGGCTCCTGATCTTCGAGGGCGCACTGCCGCCCACCCTGGACTGGGACCCCGCCGGGCCCGGCACCGGCTGAGCGCCGGCCGGGTGCGCTGGCCAGGCCACGGCCGCCATCCGGGCGGGCGCCGGGTGCGCATGAGGACCCGGGCCTCCCGCCGCTGCGCAGGCGGGCCGCTCCCGGTCAGGACTTCAGGCTGTGCTGCTCGGCCGAGATGAGCCTGCCCCCGCCCGCGTGCAGGGTCCAGAAGGCACCCTTGCGCAGCGGCGGCCCGGCCGGTACCGGCGCGCCGAGGTGCTCACAAATCCACCGCAGGATGGCGGGCAGGTTCTCCCGGTGACCGCAGATCACGGCTGGCGCGCCGGCCGCGACCAGCCCGGTGACCAGGTCGCGCACGGCAGCGGCCGCCGCCGGGCCGGCCTCCTCCAGCACCATGTCGTCCGGAGGCGGCGCGAGGGCCGGGGCCGGCTCCACCACCCCACCGGCCAGGGCCGCATAGGGCTCGACGGTTGCCAGGCAGCGTTCCGCCGGAGAGCTGATCACCTGGGCGGGCCCGAAACAGGACAGGATCTGGCCCAGGAGCTTCGCCTGGACGTGCCCGAGGGGGGTCAGCGGCCGGGTGAGATCGTCCGGGTGACCGGCGTCATGCCAGGCCTTCTTGTTCCGGGAGGAGGCGTGCCGGACCAGGATGATCGGCATGGTGACGGCCGGGGCGGACGCGAACTCGCTGAGCACCTCCTTGTCGTGGGGGTAGCTGAGCCGGTCACTCGCCGCCGGCAGCGGGAGCCACGCCAGCCGGTCGACCTCCTCATTGGGCGCGAACGGGGCGGGCCCGGCGGGATCGCCCGGGCCGTCCGCGGCCGCGGGCCGTGCCGCCCAGTACTCCACCTGCTTGGGCTTGCCGTCGCTGAGGTAATGTGCCGTGTTCAGCCGCCTGCCGAGTACGATCCTGACCCCGGTCTCCTCGCACACCTCCCGCACGGCCGTGATCAGCACATGCTCACCGGGCAGCGCCTTGCCCTTGGGGAAGCTCCAGTCGTCGTATCGGGGCCGGTGGACGAGCGCCACCTCCGGCCCCGGCTCGCCGGGCCGCCAGAGCAGCGCCCCGGCGGCGCGGATCTTCGCGGGCTTGTCCCGGTCAGCCATCAACGGCCCTGCCGCGCGAGCTGGCGAGCAGGTGCTGTTGCAGGTCACGCAGGGGCTGGCCGGAGGAGTCCTGGTGATGCCGGGTCCAGGTGCCATCGCCGTCCAGCCACCACGACGCGGTGGTCTCGTCCATGGCCAGCGCGATGAGGTTACGCAGATCGGCCTGCTGGGCCGGGTCCGTCACCGTGACCAGCGCCTCGACCCGGCGGTTCAGGTTGCGGTGCATCAGGTCGGCGGAGCCGATCCACACCTCACTGTCCCCGTCCTCGCCGGTGCCGAACGCGTAGATCCGGGAGTGCTCCAGGAACCGGCCAAGCACGCTGCGGACGCGGATCGTCTCCGACAAGCCAGGTATCCCGGGCCGGATGCAGCAGATGCCGCGCACCCACAGGTCGATCGGCACCCCGGCCATCGAGGCCGCGTACAGGGCGTCGATCATCCCCTCGTCCACGATCGCGTTGCACTTGACCTGGATCTGGGCGGGCTTGCCCTCCCGGTGCCGGGCCACCTGCTGCTGGATCCGTGCCACCAGGCCCGCACGCAGGCCTTCCGGGGCGACCAGGAACCGCCGGTACTCAGCCTTGCGGCTGTAGCCGGTCAGGTGGTTGAACAGGTCGGTGACGTCGCCGCCGACCGTGGGATCGGCGGTCAGCAGGCCGAAATCCTCATACATCCGGGCGGTCTTGGGATGGTAGTTGCCGGTGCCAATGTGGCAGTAGCGGCGCAGCGAGCCATCCGGCTCGACCCGCACGACCAGCACCAGCTTGCAGTGGGTCTTCAGCCCGACGATCCCCCACACGACGTGGCAGCCGGCTTCTTCCAGCTTGCGCGCCCAGGCGATGTTGGCCCGCTCGTCGAACCTGGCCTTCAGCTCGACGACCACCACCACCTGCTTGCCCGCCAGGGCCGCATCGATAAGGGCGTCGACGATCGAGGACGCGTCGCTGGTCCGGTACAGGGTCTGCTTGATCGCGAGCACCCGGGGGTCGGCGGCGGCCTCCTCGATGAGCCGTTCCACCGTGGTCGTGAACGAGTCGTACGGCAGGTGGACGAGCACGTCGCGCTTGTCCAGGGCGGTGAAGATGTCGGTGTCCTGCGGCAGGGCCGACTCCGACGGGACGAACGGGGCGTACTTGAGCTGGCGCAGGTCCAGGTCGGCGATGACGCTCAGGCCGGACAGGTCGAGCGGCCCGGGCAGATGATAGACGGCACGCTCGTCGATCGCGAGTTCGGTCACGAGCCGTTCGAGCACGCCGCTGGAGATGCTGTCCTCGACCTCCAGCCGGACCGCGGGCTCGAACCGCCGCCGCTGCAGTTCCCGTTCCAGGGACTGGAGCAGGTTCTCGGTGACGTCCTCGTCCACCTCCAGGTCGCGGGTGCGGGTGACCCGGAAGGCATGATGCTCCAGTATCTCCAGACCGGAGAAGAGCTCGGTGAGGTGCGCGGCGATCACGTCTTCCAGCGGCACGAAGCGGTACTGCGACACGGCGAGGAACCGCGGCAGCAGCGGCGGCACCTTCACCCGGGCGAACATGGTGGCGCCGGTGCCCGGGTCGGCGACCATCACCGCGAGGCTGAGCGACAGGCCCGAGATGTACGGGAACGGGTGCGCCGGGTCCACGATCAGCGGCGTGAGCACCGGGTAGATCCGCTCGCGGAAGAGCGCGTGCAGGTCCTCCTGCTCGCGTGCTGACAGCTCCTTCCAGCGCAGCACCTCGATCCCTTCCTCCCCCAGGGCGGGCAGGACCGATCTGGCGTAGCACTCGGCGTGGCGGACGCTGAGCTCGCGGGCCTTTTCCAGGGTGCGGGTCAGCACCTCTTCGGGCGGCAGCCCGGTCATGCTCTCCACCGGCAGGCCGGTCGCCATCCTGCGCATCCGGCCGGCCACCCGGACCATGAAGAACTCATCCAGGTTGTTCGCGAAGATCGACAGGAACCTGACCCGTTCCAGCAGCGGGAGCGTTTCGTCCTCGGCGAGTTCGAGCACCCGCTGGTTGAACCGGAGCCAGCTTTCCTCACGGTCGAAGTAGCGGCCGGGCGGAAGATCGGCACTCTGCCCGTCCCGGCCGCCGGCCGGGCCCGCGGATGGCCGGACCGCGGACGCACTCTCCCGCGCCGCCGTGTCTTCCCGGAGTTCACCCGACTCGGCCCACTCGCCCGGCGCCAGCGGGCCCCACGTCTGCTCGCCCAGCGCCCGCTGACCCGACGCCTGTTCGCTCACATGCTGACCCGATGCCTGCCCGGTCAGTGCCCGCTCCCCCGATACCGGCGATTCCCGCGGCGCCCGGCGACGCTGAGAGCCGGCCTGCATCTCACTCATGCGGACATTGTCCCCAATGCGCACGCGGTCAAGACGTCCGGGACCGGGCGAAATGCTCCCCGTCCCGCTACCGGGTGCACCCGGCGTGCCGGTCCCGGGCGCCCCCCCGGTCGCGGCTTCCGGGCGGATGCCACCTGCTGAGTCACGGATCTGGCCCGGCCGACGGCCGCCGCGCGCCCGGCCCGACAGGCCGGCCTGGCGCCAGATCCGGCTCACCGCCGACTGGCTCATCCCGGTCTCGGCCGCCATCAGGCGGGTTGACCACCGCCGCCGGCCCGCCGGGGGTGCCTCCAGCGCCCGGGCTATCACGCGCGCCACCTGTTCGTCGGTGATCGTCCGGGGAGCTCCCGGCCGGGGCGCGTCGCGCAGCCCGGCGAGCCGCTCCGCCAGGAAACGCGACCGCCACTTGCGGACGGTGTCTCGCGAGAGCCCGAGTTCGGCCGCCACCCTGGCGACCGGGCGGCCATCGGGAAGGTCCGGCGGGCCGGCTGCGCACGCGAGCACGATCCTGGCACGCACAGCCATAGGCCCTGCCGCCGGATCATCCGCCCACACGGCCAGCCGGGCGCGCTCGCCGGCTGTCAGCACGACCGGCGGCGATGTCGGATTGATCATGCCTCTAGCTTATCGAGCGCGCATGAACTTATGACTCATCGGGGCGGGTGCCGACGGATGGCGCGCCGTCCCACCCGCCCGGCGGCCCGCCGATGGCGATGCTAGCCGCGCGGCGGGCGGCAGGCATCGTCGATCGCCTCCCGGCTGGCGAGCTTGACCCGCGAACCGCGGCCCAGCGCCACGGCCAGGTCCATCTCCGCCTGCTCGACCCGCAGCCAGTCGGCATAGGTGACCGGCAGCACACCGCGGGCGGCGAGCACGCCGGCCAGCTGCTCCCGCGCGGCCCCGTTGAGGCCGTCCGGCGCCTGTCCCGCGGCGCAGTCGGCCAGCAGTGACCTGACGGTGTCGGCCGCGTCGGACTTGTTGGTCCCGATCACCCCGGTCGGGCCCCGCTTGAGCCAGCCGGCCACGTACTCCCGCGGCAGCGGGGCCCCACCGGGCCCGATCACCCGGCCCGCCTGGTTCGGCACCGTGTAGGTCCGCTCGTCGAACGGGACCCCGGGCAGCGGCACGCTCTGGTAGCCGACGCTGCGCAGCACCATCTGCACGTCCAGCCGCTCGTACTCGCCGGTCCCGGTGAGCTTGCCCCGCTCGTCGAGCCGCGTGCGCTCCACGACCAGCCCCGACACCCGTTCGGCACCCTCGATCTTTACCGGCCGCAGCCAGAACCGGACGTTGAGCCAGCGGTCGCTGAGCTGCCGCGCGCTGAAGTCCGGGCAGCGGGCCGCCCAGCCGCCGATGACCGCGAGGTTGCCGCGGACCCGGCGGTCGGTCTCCGCGAGCTTGCCTCCCTCCCCGGACGCGTCGAACGCCTCCAGGTCGGCCTCACGCCCGGGCACGGCGATGTCGACCCCGGCAAGCTCGCCGAGCTCACGTAGTTCCTTGGTGGTGAACTTGGCCTGGGCCGGGCCGCGGCGGCCGATCACGTGCACCTCGCGGACCTTGCTGGCCATCAGCGCGCTGAGCACCGGCTCCGAAATGTCGGTGCGGGCCAGTTCGGCCGGGTCCCTGACCAGGATGCGGGCCACGTCCACGGCGACGTTGCCGACCCCGATGACCGCCACCGCCTCCGCGTCCAGCTGGAACCGGCCCGGGTCCACGTCGGGGTGGCCGCAGTACCAGTTGACGAAGTCGGTGGCCGCATAGCTGCCCGGCAGGTCCTCGCCCTCGATGCC
>DAITAE010000624.1:0-2810 GCA_036824445.1 Streptosporangiaceae bacterium
CGGTCCCGTCGTCGTATTCGGTGATCCCGAGCAGGTAGCCCGGGCGGCTCAGCTGATACAGCCGTAGCGCCAGGCCGACCAGCGTCGCCACGATGATGACCGTGCCGATTGACCCGGGCAGCGCGACGCGGCGGCGCGCGCGCCGCCCCGCGGTGGCGGGCGGGGCCCCGGTGCTGGACGCTGTCGCAGACGTTCTGCTCACGAGTGTGTGACTCCGCACGTTATGCGTGGGCGCGAAACAGGCGGCGACCGGGACCGTTGCCCGGCCCGGGCCGAATACTCGCCCGCCGCAACATGCCCGGGATCTGGCCGCCCCAGAGATCCTACTCGCTTTCTGCCCCTGCCCCTGGATTGCTGCTGGCCGCCCCCGGCCGATAGCGATCGGTCTCATCCGGTTCTGGCACGATAACCCCATGGTCAAGGCAGAACGCAGCCCTGCCGCCGATGGCGTCGCCGCGCTCGGGCATGAGGTGTTCGAGATCGACACCCGGATGGCCGGCCACGACAAGATCACCGCCGGGTACCTGATCCGGTCGGAGCGGCCGTGCCTGGTCGAGACGGGCACCGCGCCGTCGGCACCGGTGGTCAGGGACGCACTCTCCCGCCTGGGCATCGGGCCGGGGGACCTGGCCACTGTCGTGGTCACCCATATTCACCTTGACCACGCCGGCGGGGTGGGAGACATCGCCACGATGTTCCCGGAAGCCGAGATCATGGTCCACGAGAAGGGGGCCCGGCACCTCTCGGACCCTCGCCGGCTGATGGACAGCGCGCGCCGCGTCTACGGCGGGGCGCTGGACAGGCTGTTCGGCGAGCTCGCGCCCACGCCAGCCGACCGCATCACGGCGGTGGAGGAGCGGGGCTCGATCGATCTTGGCGGCGGGCGGCGCCTGGACAGCCACTACTCCCCCGGCCACGCCAAGCACCACGTGGGCCTCATCGACTCTGCCAGCGGCGACCTGTACGTGGGTGACGCCGCCGGGGTGTTCATCGAGGAGACGCAGGACCTGCGCCCGGCGACGCCGCCGCCCGACTTCGATCTCGCGCTGGCCCTGGACTCGCTGCGGATGTTCGCGGCGCTGCGCCCAGCGCGGTTGCTGTTCAGCCATTTCGGCCCGGTCGGGGATGTGGCGCGGACCCTGGAGCGGTCGGCGGAGGAGTTGAACGTCTGGACCGAGCAGACCCGGCGGGCGAGCGACGCCGGGCTCGACCTCGACCACGCGGTGGCGATGGTGGTCGAGCAGACCAGGCAGCGGTACGCCGCTCTCGCTCCCGATGCCGACCCGGCGCTCGGTGCCAGGTTCGAACGCCAGAGCGGCGCGGCCACCAACGTGGCCGGCATCATGCACTGGCTGGAGAAATCCGGCCAAGCCGGGGATCGCCGCAAGACCCCCGGGTAAACCGGAGGCCGCGAGGTAACTGGAGGCCGCCGGGTCAACCAGTAGGCCGCGTGTTCTGCGCGTCGGTCGCTGTGGCGCCACCGCCGCCTGAGCCGCTGTCGCCGTCTGGGGCGTCCTCACCACTGTCGCCGCCGTCTGTGGCGCTGTCACTGTCTGGGACGCCCGCGCCGCTGCCGGTCGCACTAGCGCCACTGCCGCTCTCGCCGCCGGTGGCACCCTCGCGGCCGTGGGTGGCGCTCTCGCCGCTGCCGGTGACGCGCTCGCCGCCGCTGGTGGCGTCCTCACCGCTGTCGGTGGCGTCGAGATCCTCGAACACGGCTGTGTCGAGGCTCTCGAAACGTTCGGCGGCGTCGGTTTCCTCGCCTGTGTCGGCCGCCGCCGCCCGGCCGAACCAGTCCCGCGCCTCGTCCAGGCGGCCCGCGTCGAGCAGCGCGTCGGCATAGGCGTAGAACAGGCCGGCCGACCAGGGCCGCAGCCTCCCATCGGTCAGCTCGGGAACCTGCAACGCCACGACCGCGGCAGCGGGCCGGCCCTCGTCGCGGCGTATCCCCGATTCGACGATCCGGAGCTCGATCTGGACCTCCCGCCCAAGGTCGCGAACACTCGGGTCGTTGATGATCGACAGCGCCCGGTCCGGCCGGCCAAGCGCCCGTTCGCAGTCCGCCATCAGCGGCAGGTAGCTGCTCCGTCCGGTCAGCCTGCGCGCGGTCCGCAGCTCGGCGAGCGCGTCGGCCCACCGGCCCGCGCGGTAAGCGGCGATACCGCAGGCTTCGCGCACGACTCCTACCCGGGCCGCCAGGCGCCGTGCGGCCAGCGCGAACTGGTAGGCCTGCTCGGGGTCCTCAGCCAGGTCGGCGGCCACCAGGCGGCGTGCCACGGCGTCGGCAAGATCACTGGGCAGCGTACGCAACTCGGCCCTGACCTGCGGATCCAGTTGGTCAGCGGAGATGGTGTCCGGTATGTCCGGTCCGGCGGCACCGTTCCGTGTGGAACTGCCGACGCGCCCGGCCCTGTCGGCTGTCCCGGTCCTGTCGGCTTTCCCGGCCCTGCCGGGCCGCCCGGTCGCACGCCCGCTCGCTGGCGCGGGTCGTTCCCTGCGGGCACGGGGTGGCCGCCCGGGCTCCGGCTGTGATCCGCGGACCCGGCGGACGCCGTCGCCGCGCGCGGGGCGCCTGCCGCCGCCTGTCCCGCCCGGCCGGGCTGGGCCCCTGGCACGTTCCGACTCGTCAGGCCCCCTGCGTGTCTGCCCGCGCCGCGCTGAGCCGCCCGGGCGTCCCGCCTTGTCACTCCAGCCACTGACCCCACGGCGGCCGGGGCCACTGTCGCGTTCCGCACCACGTGCGCGGGAGCGCCCATACTCGGGACCGTCGGACCGGGCTCGGCCCGTGTCACCCGCACCCCCGCGAGGAG
>DAITAE010000625.1:0-2803 GCA_036824445.1 Streptosporangiaceae bacterium
GGCCAGCAGCACGTCGTTGACCGTCGCGCCGTGGGGGTGCGCGATCTGCTTGACCATGTCGAGGCTGCTGCGGATGAGGGCGAGGGTGCGGCCGGGGCCGACTGCGCGGTCCAGGCTGGTCTGTGGTGTTGGTGGTCCGGTGAAAAGCTCGCGCATCGCCGGCCACGCGGCCCGCGCCCGCCGCGCCGCTGTTACCGGCCGCGTGGGGGCTTCGAACGCGCGGCCCAGCCCGGCTGCCTGCCGGCAGAGGTTGTCGGCGAACAGCGCCGATGCCGGTGGCACCGGCACCGGTGCCCATGGCCGAGCTGATCCGGCGGGCGCGCCGGGCGCTGGGCTGAGGAAGGTGCCGATGGTGGCTACGCCCGCGATGCCGTCGGCGATGGCGTGGTGCATGCGCACGAACAGGCCGATCCGCCGTTCCGGCAGCCCGGTGAGGAACCACATCTCCCACAGTGGCCGTGCCCGGTCCAGGCGCCGGCGGCGCAACTGCTCGGCGGCGACCAGCAGCTGAGCCTCCTCCCCAGGCGCGGGAAGGGCGATCACCCGCACATGCTCGGCGAGGTCGAACACCGGGGCGTCCACCCACAGCGGACCGCCCAGCCCCCGCCGCGGCACGTGGAGCAACTGCCGGAACCGGGGCACCAGGTGCAACCGGGCCTCGATCGCCTGCCGCACGCCCTCGATCCGGAACCGGCCATCCGGGTCGAGCAGGCTACTGCCCTCAAGAATGGCCAGCGCACCGATGTCCTGCGGCCAGCGCTCATCCGGCCACAGCATGAGCCGGTCTTCCGCGGTCAGCCGTTCCATCGGGTTCACCCCCGGTTCCCCTACAGGATCGGCGCCACCTGGGCCTGCGGGTAGGGACGTTTGTCCTGCTGATCGGGGCCAGCCGTCTCCGGACCCAGCATGGATACGAGTACCGTCTGGCCAGGGCCAGGCCGTCAGGACGGAGGTCCCCGCGAAACGGGCCCCGCGACTCCGGCACTGGATGGCCGCACAGTGGGAGCATGATGCTGGCGGCCGGGTGCGGGCGCTGCCGTGCCCGGCGGCGGCCAGGGAGGTGCGGCCATGGCGACCAGGCCCAGTAACGACCCAGGCAGCGCGCCACCTACCGCGCCGGTGACCGGGCACCCCGGCCGCGGGTTCGCCGGGATCCTCAACCGCCATCCCGCCGTCGGCCTGGCGCTGGGCGTGGTCCGCAACGGGTCCCTGGAGTGCTTCTACGGACACGGCCTCGCGGACATCGCGTCGAACACGCCGATCGCGGAGGACACGGTCTTTCGGGTCGGCTCCATCACCAAGACGTTCACCGCGATCGCCGTGATGCAGCTTTGGGAGCGGGGGTTGGTCGACCTCGACGCGCCCGCCAACGACTACCTTCGCGCCTACCGGCTGGTCCCCGCGAAGGCGGGCTTCCGGCCCGCGACAATGCGCCACCTGCTGACGCACACCGCCGGGATTCCCGAAGTGGTCCGCGTCTCCGACCTGCTCCATCCCGGCTGGGGCCCGTTCGGTGGCCGCCCCGCCCTGCACAGCGTGAAAGCCGGCGAGCCGATGCCGCCGCTCGCCGAGTACTATCGCGGCGGCCTCCGGCTGGTGGTCGAGCCCGGCACCGCCTTCGCCTACAGCAATCACGGGTTCGCCACGCTCGGCCAGATCGTCGAAGACGTGAGCGGGATGCCCCTCGCTCGCTATCTCCGCGAGCACGTCTTCGATCCCCTCGGCATGGTGGATACGGATCTCGTCCGATCCGGGCTGGTCACGTCACGGCTCGCCACGGGGTACGTCCTCGGGCCCCGCGGCGCGCGAGCGGTTCCCGATCGCGAGTGGATCGGCGCGGGAGCCGGTGCGATCTACTCCACCACCCACGACATGGCCCGGTTTGCCGCGGCCCTCCTCGGCGGTGGCGCCAGCGATCACGGCTCATTGGTCCAGCCGGCGACGCTCGCGGCCATGTTCGAGCCCCACCATCAGCCCGACCCGCGCCTCCCGGGGATCGGCCTCGCGTTCTTCCGCGGCGACGCCGGCCGGCATCGCGTCGTCGGGCACGAAGGGGTCCTGCCAGGGTTCAACTCCCAGCTCCTAGTGGCTCCCGACGACGGCGTCGGCGTCATCGCCTTCACCAACGGGTCGAGCGGGGCGTTCGTGTGGCTGCAGACTGAGCTCGGCCGGTTGCTGCGCCGCCTGCTCGGCGTCCCGGACGAGGTAGTGCGCACCGACCTTCCTCACCACCCCGAGGTCTGGGCCGACCTCTGCGGCCGCTATCGGCTCCCCTCGCGGATCTCGGACCTCCGCGGACGGGTGGGGCTGGGCGCCGGCGCCCAGGTGCTCGTCCGCGGCGGGCGCCTCTGGGTCCGGGTGCTGACCCCGGTACCCGCGCTCTACCGCGGCCTTGCGCTGTACCCCGACGACGAGCACGACCCTTACCTGTTCCGCCTCGACCTCTCGAAGCTCGGGATGTCGACGGTCCGCGTCGCGTTCGCCCGCGAACCCGGCGCCGGCACGACGGCCCTGCACGCCGACCTCCAGCTTCAGTCGCTGTACAAGCAACCGCCAACAGGCGATCGGAGGACGTGAAAGCATGAGCGTCGCCGCCGTCACGGAGCTCTGGCGCATGAGCGCGGCGGAGCTGGCCCAGGCGATCCGGTCCAAGCAGGCCTCCAGCCGAGAGGTCGTCGAGGCCCACCTCCAGCGGATCGAGGCGGTGAACCCGTCGGTCAACGCGGTCACGGTCGCCCTGGGCGAGCAGGCCGTCGAAGCTGCGAAGGCGGCCGACCGTGCGGTCGCCGCCGGCGGTGACCTC
>DAITAE010000626.1:0-2801 GCA_036824445.1 Streptosporangiaceae bacterium
CTCGGCGTTGAAGCCCGGCCCGTTGTCGATGACGGAGAACAGCAGCCCGCCGGACTCCTCCCGGATCCGTACCTGCGCGCTCGCCTCCGGTGCGTGCTTGGCCGCGTTCTGCAGGGCCTCCAGGCAGCAGAAGTAGACCGCGGTCTCCACCACCTGGGAGTAGCGCCCGATGCCGTCGGCGCTGACGCTGACCGGGATCGTCGACCGGGCCGCGGCCGCGCGCAGCGCCTCGGGGAGGCCCGCGTCGGCCAGCAGCGGCGGGTAGATCCCGTGTGCGAGCTCGCGCAGCTCCCTGATGGTGACCTGAACGTCCTCCGCCATCTGCGCGAGCATCTCCGTACCCGCGTCGGGATCGTCGGCCATGATGTCCTGGGCCAGGCGCAGGTTCACGGCCAGCGCGACCAGATGCTGCTGAGCGCCGTCGTGCAGGTCGCGTTCCACCCGGCGGCGCTCGGCGTCGCCGGTCGCGACGATGCGGGCCCGGGACTCGCGCAATTCGTCGGCCTGCTTGCGCAGTTCGTCAAGGGTGGTCTGCAGGGCGGCGTCGAGCTGGACGTTGTGGAAGGCGAGGCCGGCCTGCCGGGCCAGCTCGGTCAGGACGCGGTCGTCCTCCTCGGAGAAGGCGTCCGCCTCCGCCGGGCGCTCCACCACGATGAGGCCGAGGAGCTCACCTCCGTGGCTGATCGGTGCCACCCGCAGCTGGGATCCTTCCCTGCCGTCGAGCAGGGCGGGCAGCCACACCGCGGCCCACGCGTTGCCCGAGACACCGGCTCTGGTTACCACCGGGCGCTCGCGCTCGGACATCAGGATCGACCGCCGGCCCGCGTCGGGCACCGACACGGCCCGTTCCAGCACTTCGCCACCGGTGTAGATCTCGGCCCTGGTCAGGCCCATGGTCTTGCGCAGCGACTCGGCAAGCTGGAGCAGCAGCTCGTCCATGGCGACGGCACGCGTCATCCTGCTGCCGAAGGTACGGAGTGCCTCGTCCGGCGCCTCGCGCGCGCCGTACACGAACCGGGTGGCCGAGGCCAGCAGCCGGTCCCTGGATGGCAGGTAGACGGCCGCCGCCACCGCCGCTGCGAGCATGGAGAGGCCGAGGACCTCCCGGTCGCCGGCGTCGGTGGGGCCCTTCCCGAGGCCGAGCACGACCACCACGTAGACGGCCGAGACGACGAGGCTGAAGCCCGCCACCCACAGCACGTGCACCAGGAGCCGGCCGCCGTGCTGTGCCAGCCGGGGGATGCCGCCAGCCACCAGGCTGAACGGGATCACGACGGTCGTTCCGGCCGCGGCCGCCGCGACCGCAGCTGGCCAGCCGACAAGGAGATGCAGGGTCGCGATGACCAGGGCCGCGTCCGCGGCCACGACCATGCCGATGGCGAGCCACTGCAGCCGCTCCCGGTCCCTGGCCGTCGCGCGCAGGTACCGGAGCCGGACGGCGGGCAGGGCGCACCCGACGGCGGCCACCAGCCCCAGCGCCACCACCAGCGGGGGCAATGGCCTGCCTGCCAGCGCGAACGCCAGTCCGGCGCCCAGCGCCGCGAGGTAAGCGGCTCCGGCGCCTGCGCGCCGTGCCCGGCTGCCGAGCCGGCCGCCGGGAAGGGCGAGCAGGAAGTGGCAGGAACACCCGATGACCAGCGCCGCCGCCAGCGTCGCGCCCGCCCGGGCCAGCTGCTGCTGGCCCGCGGGGGGCTGGCTGGCCAGCCGGGCCGCCGTCAGCGCCACGGCGGCCGCCAGCGTGCCGAGCGCCAGCGGCCACTGCGGCGCACGGTCGGGCGCCCGGGCGCAGATGGCGCCGGCCAGGGCCCAGATGAGCACGAGGCCGACCGCCATGCCGTCCAGGACGGACACGCCGCCGGGCACCGGCACGCGCAGCCCGGCGAGCGCGACGGCCGCCGCAACCACCGGCAGGACCACCCCGGTCGCCAGATGGCCCACGGCGGCGCCGCGCGGCCGGGCCGGCGCGGCGGGGCCGCGGATGGTGTCATTCACCACCGCTCCCCCCGGCGCCACCGGGTGCGCCCCGGACGGTTCCGGGCCCAGCTGCTCATCACAGGGCCTCGATGACGACGGCCTCGCCGCCGTCCGGCTGCAGCTCCGGTTCGGGCGCGAAGATCCGCCCGTCCCGCATCCGGACGACCCGCCCCGCCGCTGCGGCCACCCCCCCGTCATGGGTGACGAGCACGATCGTCTGGCCGCCGTCGTGCAGCCGGCGCAGCAGCTCGATGACCTCTTCCCCGCCCTCGGAGTCGAGCGCCCCGGTCGGCTCGTCCGCCAGCAGCAGGGTGGGCTCGTTGGCCAGGGCGCGGGCGATCGCCAGCCGCTGGCGCTGCCCGCCGGACAGCACCCCGGGCACCGCGCGGGCCTTGTCCCCGATGCCGAGCAGGTCGAGCAGGTCAGCGGCCCGGGTCTCGGCCATCTTGCGCCTGCGGCCGGCGATCACCGCCGGCAGCGCGACGTTCTCGAGGACGGTCATGCCCTCCAGCAGGTTGAAGAACTGAAAGACCAGACCGATGTGCCGGCGGCGGAGCCTGGCCAGGTCGTCCTCGCTGCGGCCGGTGACCTCTTCGCCCGCCACGCTGATCTCCCCCTCGTCGGCGGTATCCAGGCCGGCGACCAGGTTCAGCAGGGTGGACTTGCCGCAACCCGACGGTCCCATCAAGGCCACGAACTCGCCTTCGGCGACCGTCAGGTCGACGCCGCGCAGGGCGCGGACCGGCGCGTTCTCCGCCTCGAACGTCTTGCGTACGCCGCGCGCGGTGAGCGCGGCCTGGCTCTCGGACATAACCCCCCCAGTCGGG
>DAITAE010000627.1:0-2793 GCA_036824445.1 Streptosporangiaceae bacterium
GACGCCGGATGGTCCGGTCCGAGCAGCCCGGCGTGGCGATCCGCTCATACCCCGACCCGTGCACCAAAGCATGGATGACATGCTCGAACACCACCCGGTCCGGGACCCGGCGACGGTGACAGCCCCACGGGTGGCCCGGGGAGAACTCCGGCGGCTCACCGCCGCGATGGGCGTTCAGCAGCGCGCGGAACTCGATCCAGGCAGGCTCCAGCAGGCATGATGGCACGACAGGCTCGGGACACCTCGTTGATCACGGACCGTAGACAAGCCCATGATCATCAAGTCCCGTGCCTGCCCCATGTCACGACACGCCCCAGCGACCCCATCACATCAATTGCCGGGCGCTCTTACTGGTGATGATGGCCGTGGCTGTCTGGCTGGTGATGCTGGGCTGGGCGCCGACAGCCTGGCGGGCAAACCTGCGCTGGTGTATGCAAGATTGCGGGAGCGGAAACTGCCAGCGAACGGCTCATGCGGCGGGCCTGGCAGAGGTCACAGCCCACCGGGGAGACGATATGGCTGGAGGGACCATGGCCACGACCACACGGCCCACCAAAATCGGGGCGGCCGACAGTGATGGCGCGCGGGGCGCGCCGTTCGCGTCGTCGTGGCGGCGCGCGCACCTGACGGTTGACCAGCGCGTGGCCAGAGGGCGGGCTGCCCGCCGCGAGGCACCGAGGTCGGAGCACGGCCGGTGGGAACCGGCACCGGATCGCCCGGATCCCGTGACTCTGCTGGAGGAGCAAGGAGCCAGCCGGGTGCCAGAGCTGGTGCCGATCCGGTATGGGCGGATGCTGGTGTCGCCGTTCACCTTTTACCGGGGGGCGGCGGCGATCATGGCCGCCGACCTGGCGTCCACCCCGGTGTCGGGGATGACCGTGCAGCTGTGCGGGGATGCGCACTTGTCGAACTTTGGCGTGTTCGGCACCCCGGAGCGGCAGCTGATCTTCGATATCAACGATTTCGACGAGACCTTGCCGGGCCCGTGGGAGTGGGACGTCAAGCGGATGGCGGCCAGCTTTGAGATCCTGGGCCGCTTCCGCGGCTTTTCCCCCGATAACCGGCATGCGATCGTCACCGCCGGGGTGCGCGAGTACCGGGAGCGGATGCGCCGCGCCGCCGATATGCCGACGCTGGGTGCCTGGTATGACCAGCTGGACGCCGACGTTTTGCTGAAGATGGTCCGCCAGCAGGTCCGCCTCAAGCAGCTGGACAAAAAGTCCGCGCGGCGGGCGGAAAAGCACGTGGCCAAGGCCTATACCCGTGACAGCACCCGGGTATTCGCCAGGCGGGCGGGCCAGGTGGGCGGTGAGCTGCGGATCGCCGCCGACCCGCCGCTGATCGTGCCGGTCGAGGACCTGATCGTGCCGGGGACCGAGTGGCAGGACCCGGCGCCGCTGATCAAGAAGCTGCTCGCCTCCTACCGGCGGACGCTGGGCCACCAGGGTCATCCGCTGGAGGAGTTCCGCTACGTCCACGCCGCCCGCAAGGTGGTCGGCGTGGGGAGCGTCGGCACCCGTTGCTACATCCTGCTGTTCACCGGCCGCGACAACGACGACCCGCTGTTCCTGCAGGTGAAAGAGGCGCAGGCCTCGGTGCTGGAACCGTATGCGGGTGCCAGCACGTTCCCGCATCACGGCCAGCGGGTGGTGATGGGCCAGCGGCTGATGCAAGCGGCAACCGACATCTTCCTGGGCTGGCAGCGGATCAAGGGCCTGGACGGGGTGATCCGTGACTACTACGTGCGCCAGTTCCACGACTGGAAGGGCAGCGCGGACGTGGAACGGCTGCCCATGCCCGGCGCCGCGCAGTACGCGCGGTTTTGCGGGGCGACGCTGGCCCGGGCGCACGCCCGCTGGGGCGACCGGATCGCGATCGCCTCCTACCTCGGCCAGGGCGACATGTTCGACCGGGCCATCGCCGAGTTCTCCGCCGCCTACGCCGACCAGAACGAACGCGACTACCAGGCCTTCACCGAGGCCGTCAACTCCGGACGGCTGACCGCCCAAACCGGCGTGTAGACCCGCGGCCGTGCGGGCCAGGAATACCAGGGCGCAAGCGGAAGCCCGCTGGTGCCCAAGACGCGGGCCGCGGGGAGCCAACATGGGAGCCACCGGCGTGAACGGCCTCCCACGCTGGCGAACAGATACGAACAGGCGGCTGGCGATCATCCCAGGCCACGGACCGATCCGGACAACGCTGAACGGCTGACAGGTATCTACGGATCAGAAGGCTGCGGGTTCGAGTCCCTCCGAGCGCGCCCGGTCACAGGCCAGTTCCGATCATGGGACGAGCCGTTCACAAGCTTCGGCTGGCTCAAGTCGAGCGCCTCCTCGACTACGCGTGGCTGGAAGGCCAAGATCCCACCGGCCAGGACTACACCGGCTACCGGGCGTTCCTCGCCGCATCGGGCTTCAGCGAACTCACCCGTACCAAGCGCGGATGGACGCGGACCCCGCACCAGCAATGATGATCGGCCGCAACTCAGGCGACTCTCAGCGGCGAGGCTCCATGTCTTGATCGAGGCCATGCCTAAACGGCGCCGATCGTCGGCACCTACACTCGCTGGTAGCAGACGGGAGCCGCCATGACCGCTGCAACTCAGACAGCGAAAGGCCAGACCGGCAAAAGCAGATGCTGGTGCTGCGGCCAGCCCAGGTCAGAGGACACCCTGGTCCACCTCGGCAACCATCCCGAAGTCGGCATCTGCATCAGCTGCGTCCATTTTCTGCGGCGCCGGGCCAGGGACCAGCAAGCCACCGTGGTGCGCCAGACGCTGCGCGGTGCCGCCGA
>DAITAE010000109.1:0-3075 GCA_036824445.1 Streptosporangiaceae bacterium
CGGAGGTGCTGAGCGGCCTGCCCGACGACGAGCTCCTGGCCCAGCTGACCGCCATCTCGGGGATCGGCCCGTGGACCGTACAGGGCGCCATGCTCATCGCGCTCGGCCGGGAGGACGTCGTCCTTCCCGGCGACCTGGCGCTGCGCAAGGCCGTTCAGGCCGCCTATCGGCTCGATCACCTTCCCGCCCCGCAGGAGGTCCTCGACATCGCTGACAAATGGCGGCCGTACCGCAGCCTGGCCACTAGTTACCTGTTCTCGACCGCCTTCGAACCGGCCGAGGCACCACCGGCTGCCCGGCAGAGCAGGGCTGGAACATGAACGGCGGCTGCATGCATTTTGACCCGATCCACAAGGCGCAGCGGAGTCGGCTCGGTCCGGCTTCCTGCGGAAACCACGTCACGAAAGGTGAACCAAGGTGGCTGTTTCAGACAGCACGGTTGCCATCATCGGCACCGGCAACATAGGCAGTACGCTCGGGGCGAACTTCGCGACCGGTGGTCAGGACTTCCTCCTGGCCGGCCGCGACCAGGAGGCCGCCCGGAAGCTGGCCTCCGGCCTCGGCGGCCACGCGGAAGTGGTGAGCATCGACGAGGCGGTCGAGCGGGCCGACGTGCTCGTGTTCGCCCTCTGGCTCGACGCCTTCAGGGAGCTCATCGCTCAGTACGGCGAGCGGCTCGCCGGCAAGGTGATCGTCGACCCGAGCAACCCGGTCGGACCGGACGGCGCCGGCGGCTACCGCAAGGTCATCGGCGAGCAGGAGTCCTCGGGCCAGATCCTGGCCGGCCTGCTGCCGGCCGGAGCACGGCTGGTCAAGGCGTTCGGCACGCTGTCGGCTCCCACACTGTCTGCGGCCGCATGGCGGGAGCCGGAGCGGGCGGTGCAGTTCTACGCCACCGACGACGACGCCGCGGGCGACCTGGTCGCTGACCTAATCCGCGCCGACGGCTACGAGCCGGTCCGCGTCGGCGGCCTGGACCAGGCCATCCGCATCGAGATGTACGGCGACTTGCACGAATACGGTGCGCTGGGCCGAGCCGTCACCAAATCCGAGGCGCTGGCGGCGGTCTAACGTGATCAGCCCCAGGACCGGCATGATGTCGACCTTCGCACTCGGCCAGATGCAGGTCAGACGGTCAGGTTACGGTGCGATGCAACTCGCCGGCCCGTATGCCTTTCGGGCGCCACCCGACCGGGAATCGGCCATCGGCGTGCTCCAGGCCGCGGTAGCCGCCGGAGTCGATCACATCGATACGGCCCAGTACTACGGCCCTGGCGTCGTGAACGATCTGATCCGCGAAGCACTCCACCCCTACCCCGACGGGCTGGCGATCGTCAGCAAGGTCGCGGTCCAGCGAGACGACAGCGGTGCCGTCCTCCCGTCCGGCGATCCGCATCAGCTGCGCGAAGGCATCGAAGACAACCTGCGCAGCTTGCGGATCGGCCAGCTGGCAGCGGTTAACCTCCGCCTGCCCGGAGACGGGCGCGTGGACGCACGCTTCGATGACCAGCTGGCCGCGATGATGGCGGCCAGCGACGAGGGCCTCATCGCCGGCGTAGGCCTGAGCAATGTCACCCTCGAACAGCTCCGGCACGCCGTGGCAGGGACCGACATCGTCTGCGTGCAGAACCTGTTCCACCTCGCCGACCGCCGCGCTGCTCCCCTCCTCGAGGAGTGCCTGAGCCGCGGAATCGCGTTCGTGCCGTTCTGCCCGCTTGGCTGGCCGCGCGGCCAGGACAACCCGGTGCTCACCAGCCCGGTGGTCACCCAGACAGCCGCCCGCCTCGGTATCACGCCGGCTCAGGCCGCGCTCCAGTGGCTGCTGCAGCTGGCTCCCAACGTCCTGCTCATCCCCGGGACCGGCTCTATCGCCCATCTACGGGAGAACGTGGCCGCCGAAGCCGTGACGCTCGATGACGAGGCGCTGCGCACGTTGGACGGCGTTGGCGCCTGACTCAGGCAAGAGCAGTTGCCGCTCTCCTGCGTGGCAGCGGTGGGGTGAGGATGGGGGTTCCGGCGGGGAGGTGACGCCGGCGCGGCCGCTTTCCTCATCGGCCGGATGTTCCATACCGCCGGGGTATGACAAGCAGTGGCGCATGTGCCCGGAGGCGGCGGCCGGGCGCATGTGATGCTGGCAGGGCCCGCGAATTGGCGCATCCGGCAGGGAGAACCGATGGCAGGGACACATGAGCCCGTTGCGGTGCTCGGCATTGGCGCTATGGGCCACGCAATGGCGGCCAGTGCGCTGCGGGCGGGTATCCCGGTGATCGTCTGGAACCGCACGATGGAGGCGACCCGGGACCTGGCTGAGCGCGGCGCGCAGGTTGCTACGTCGGCGGCCGATGCCGCGCGGCGGGCCGCGATCGTGGTCACGATGGTGACCGACACCGATGCCGTGATCTCGATCGCCCGGGACCAGGGCATGCTCGCCGCGCTGGCTCCGGGTGCGATCTGGGCCCAGATGAGCACCATCGGCGTGGCTGGGATCGACCGCGTTGCCGCCATGGCCAGCGCTGAGCGCCCCGATGTGACGCTGCTGGACGCGCCGGTGTCGGGCAGTAAGGATCCGGCGGAACGCGGTGAGCTGACGATCTTCGCGTCCGGGCCCGCCGAGGTACGTCTGCGGGTCGCTCCGCTCTTCGGGGCGCTGGGCCAGCGCACGATCTGGGTCGGTGAGACGGGGGCCGGAACACGGCTGAAGCTGGTGAACAACACGTGGCTGGCGTTCGCGAATGAGGCGGTGTCCGCCTCGGTAGCTCTTGCGCACCAGCTGGGTCTGGCGACCGGGACGGTCGTGGACGCACTGGGCGGCGCCCCGCTCGTGTCGCCGTGGCAGGCGGCCAAGCTGCAGCGGATCGCCGAGGGCGAGTTCTCTCCGCAATTCGCGCTGTCGCTCGCGCTCAAGGACGTACATCTGGCGCTCCAGGCGGCCGGTGACGCCCGGTTCGCCGCCCTTGCCTGCCTGGCCGGCGAATGGCAGCAGGCCGTTGACCAAGGGCTCGGTGAACAGGACCTGACCGTCGTCACGCGCGTGATCGAGCAGCAGGGCGGAACGCCATGACCCTCATCGGCTAC
>DAITAE010000109.1:3175-10551 GCA_036824445.1 Streptosporangiaceae bacterium
CTACTGACCAGCCGCCCCGCCGGTCCTGGATTCGCCGTCACGGACGGTGGCTGGCCTGCGGTGACGCAGCCACAGCGCGGTGACGGCAAGCGCCGCGGCGGCGACGGCCGCAGCTGACCCGATGAGCCAGCCGTGGGTTGGTGGGCCCGATTGATGTGCTGCTGCGGGATGTGCGGCAACGGGAGGGTGGGTCTGCAACACCGCCTGCACGCCCGGTGGAACGCCGAGCTGGGCGAGGGTGCGGGCCAGCTGGGGACTGCCCCGAAGCCATCCGGTGGCCTGGAGTGGCTGTCCGAAGCCGCGCTGGCCTGGCGGCGTGTAGATGACCGGCCCGCCGAGCGCCTGCGGGTAGACGTTCTGGCGAATCCGCCCGAACTCCTGGCCTGGCTGTGGGGTGACGCCGGGCACTGTGTAGATGACCGTGTACAGCGGGCCGAGGGATGCCTTCGGTGGCGGGGTGCGCAGCCGGGCCGGTGCTGGCACGCCGCCGTCGGCACCGAACATGACGGTGAACAGGCTGGTTTGCTCGGCAAGGCTGGCGAGCTTGCCCGGCTGTCCTGGTTCGCCGCCGCCGGAGACGACGATCGCATGAGCCAGCCCGGGGCCGGTGATTCTCGCCTGCGACGGTCCCTTTGCCAGCGCCGGCGTAGCCAGTGCCGCGGCGGCGGCGATGCTCATGCCTGCGGCAAGGGCGGTGACGACGATCAGCCTGCGCAGCATCGGTGGCTCCTTCCGTTGCGCTTCACTCCTGCTACACCGCCACCCGCTGGTAAGTTCCCGCGCGGGGCTGGCACGGCGTCAGTGCGCCGAGCTGGCGACGGCAAGCGCAGCCGTTTTGCCGAAGTTGCCTTCTAGGCGGAGCGCGACCTGCCGGGTGCCCCATATCAAGGTGTTGCCGGTGGTGAGCCGGGCCGAGGCCGTGGCCGGTGCGCCGTCGCGAGTGATGTAGATCAGCTCATGCGGGCCCTTGATCCACATGCCCTTGAAGCCGTTCACCTCGACCTCGGTCACGTGGCCGAAATGAACGAACTTCTGGAATACGAGCGGGTCGAGATGGCCGGCAAACTCATCCATCCGCACCTCGCCGTAGGGCGTCCGGCGGTAGGTCAGGGACGCGACCCGCCCGCCATCGCTGACGACAACCTCGCTGGGCTGGCCGAGCGCCGCCGGTACCAGGATGGGGAAGGAGACTTGGTGGCGCGCCTGCTCCAGCGACATCCGCCGCTCGCCCGGCAGGGAGGCGCCGCTGCCCGCGGAGCGCGCCGGGCCCGGCTCCTGGCGAAGCTCAATGCCGGCGAACCGGAACACATGGATGATGACCGCCCGGCCCTGCGGGGTCGCGAGCAGAACAGCGAGCAGGGCGGCCACCACGATCAGCGCGGCACGCCATGCCGGCCGCCAGCGGCGAAGGGTCCCCACCCGCTGCATGACCAGGGGGCCGCGCCGGACCGCCGGCCCTTCCAGCCGGCGACGCACGGCGGTGGTGAGGTCGGTGGCGGGTGGCACGTCAAGCTCGCGGCCCAGGGCCCGCACCTCGGCCTCCACCGCGCTCTGCCACTCGGCCCGGTCAGCCACGGGAGACCCCGTCCTGCTGCCCGGCCACGAGGAGTCCGCGCAGTCTGTTCAGCGCACGGGATGTCCGTGACTTCACCGACCCCAGCGGCCAGTCCAGTACCTGGGCCGTCTCCGCCTCGGACAGGTCCAGGAAATAGCGGCACACCAGTACCTGTCGCTCCCGGTCCGGGAGCACGTTCACAGCCGCCAGCAACCGGGCGCGTCGTTCAGCGGCCAGCACCTGATCGACCGGGCCATCCGCCGCCGTGCCGCCCGAATCCGCGGCGGACAACCGTAGGGTCAGCGCAGTTCGCCGTCGCCGCAGCCGGGTGAGGTTCTTGGTCTCGTTAGTCACGATACGCAGCAGCCACGGGCCGAACGGCTCACCAACCCGGAACCGGGACAGGTGCCGGAACGCCTTCACAAACGCCTCCTGCACGACGTCGTCGGACTCCTCCCCGGCGCCCAGCAGGAAGGCAGCCCGGTGTGCGCGCAGCGTGTACCTGGCGACCAGCACCGCATAGGCGTCAAGGTCGCCGCCACGGGACCGGGCTATCGCCTCCGCGTCGTCGATGGCTCTCCTCGCTCAACCGGGTACACCACCTTGAATACACCGTCAGCGGCCGCTGGGTTCTCGCCAAGGAGACGCGGCACAATGCCCACGGGAGTTCGCTGGCACAGCGAGGTGACCGGTCAGCGCCCAGCGGATCGTGGATCTGCGCGAGCCGCCGCCTGGTCGTGCCGCTCAGGCTCGCTACCGCGAACAGGCCGTGCGGCTACCGCCCGCCGCCCCGGCCGAGGCTCCACAGGAAGCGCATCAGCCAGCGGATGGCAGCGAAGATCAGCAAGAAGAGAGCCAGCCTGCCCGGCCATGGGAACACCTGCAGGTCGGATACCAGCAGCCAGGCCGCCAGCGCGGCGAGGATCACCGAGATCAAGCCCGGCCGCGCCCGGGAACCCGGCTGGTGCTCCCGCCCGGCTCGCGCCCGGCCGTTACCGGTAGCGGTGACCGGCGGCGGTGCCGGGGATACGGCGCGCGGAAGATCGCGAGTGAGCGCAGCCAGCTGGCTCTGCGTGGCCGCCTCGAACACGGCATCGAGGCGACGGTGGAACTCCTCCAGAGTCAGCCTGCCCTGGGCGTAGTGCTCCCGCAGGTGAGCGGCCACCGCCTCGCGGTCGGCGTCTGCGATGCGCAGGCCGGGTCCGGTCGCCACGTGAACCTCCGCATCCTGTTCAACCTGTCGTGCTGCTAGCAAGACGATATATCTCGATACCACCTGTGGGCAAGCCGTACACAGGCCGCCCCTCATGTTCCCGTGCCGGAATCCGCAAGGTCTGCTTCGGTCAGTACAGCGCCTCGATAGGTGCGACCGGCACCAGATCCTTCACGGCGTCGGCGAGGTGCCGATCGATCGTGATCAACGCGTCGGCGTGCAGCTGGGTCAAGGCGACGTACTCGGCGTCAAAGGTGTCCGGCCACCCGAGCAGGCCGGCGGCCTTCCATGCGACGTTTTGGAGGACCCGGTCCCCCAGCAGCCGGATCCGCAGCCCGCGCACGTAGTTGAGCTGTCGCTCGGCATCCTTCCTGGTCATCTCGCCGCGGCGTACTGCCTGGTAGAGAAGCGACAGCATCTGGGAGCGCAGCAGCGTCGGGGCCAGGAGCTGATGGTCGCCGCGAATCACGGCCTCGTCGTGAGCCAGGCGAATGGCGACGTCCGGGCCGATCACGTACCTGCTCATGGAAGATCAGTTCCCCTCTGGACGCTGCGCCACGCGAGCGCCTGCCCAGATTGCGGCGATGCCGGGCCCGCTCCTGGGTTCGTAGCCGGATACCGGTGTGCCCCGGCCACGGCATGAGCCTTTGAACAGGACATGAGCCTTTACCCACGGTCTGTGCAGGTGGAGAGGATGCGAGTAGCGTGCTGAGAACAGGCTGGCGGCCCGCGCCAAGGCACGGAGCCACGGGGGAAGGCTCCAGGGGCTTGGGGGCATGGCGCGGGCCGCAGCTGTGAGGCTCTGATTGATTACTTCCCGGCGTCCACCTGGTTCATGCTGCTTTTCGTCGCCTTGTCGCTACACATTGTGATCAACAGTGACGTCCGGCTGCGATCACGCCGTGGAAATGAAATGGGCAACCCCGCTGCTGCGATAGCCGCGAAGCCGGTCGGAGTACCGGTCCGTGATCTCACGCTGAGGTCAGCCAGGACAGGACGGACCTGGCTGTCGGGGCCCGCGCGGTCGTCCACGCGCGCCGGTCCTCGTATGTCCAGGCATAGACGGGAAAGCCGTCCCGGACGAGATCGAGCAGCCGGGGCTCGTTGAGGTCGGCAGCAGCGAAGGCGTACAGCTCCTGCATCCGCGGCAAGATCACGCCGTAATCGATCAGGCGGCCGGCGTAGTTCTCCGCCGCAAGGATCTCGTCGATGCTGAAGCCGGTCAGCGGATACTGGACGGGCAGGATTCTGTGCAGTGAGAGGAACAAGTCGGCGCCCCGCCAGCGCGGATCGCCGACCAGGCGGCCAACGGGCGCCAGGCGGCCCAGCGCGAGCCGCGGCCTGACGACCAGGGCATGCACGCACAGCAGCCGGACCAGCGCGACGTCCATGAAGAAGCGTTCCACCGGCAGTTCGACCACGGTGAGGTGACGATGCTCGAGGTATCCCGCGACGACGCTGGAATTATGCGCCCGGTACCAGGTTCGGGCCGACGGCGTGCGAAGGAAGTCAGCCCAGCGCACGACAGCCGGTGTGCTCGCCAATCCTGGCCGGCCGGCTACGAGCCGGTCCGCTTCCCACGCGTCGCGCAGCAGGCCTTCGTTGACCGACCGCCACCACCGGCTGCCGGGCCGCCCGGACTCTAGCGGTGCGAGCACGCCCCGTCTGAACTGCCACCGCATGAAGGCCAGCTCGGCCCGCCGGTACGCCCGGATCGGCACACGACCAGGCTGCCTGTCGTAAAACCTGCCCGCGAGCCGTAGGCGCAGGGCCGGATCGTGCCGGACCGCCGCCACCATGGTGGCGGCCTCCTGCGCCGCGTCACTGGGCACTGCAGGCATCAGTTGCCGACGACCCGTCGGCAACATCCACTCGCAGGATCAGAGGCAGCCACCAGTGTCAGATATTCATCCCCCCCGAGACGTCACTGTCACCGGCTCAGTCTAGGCGAGTGGGGGTGGCGGGCTTATGCGCTGGCGCAGACGATCGGCCGGAACGGCGGGGATTACGGTGGTCATGTGGGTCACCGCGGCACTGCGGGCGGTGACCGGCGTAGGTGACGGGGGTGATCGCATGGCGAACCAGGCCGGGCCGGCCGGGTTTGACGTTGTCACGGGGGCGTTCAGCTACTCGGGAGCGGCGATCACCCGGGAACTTCGGGCCTCCGGCCACCGGGTCCGCACGCTGACCGGCCACCCCGGCCGCGCCCCACGGGACACGCCGATCGAGGTCAAGTGCCTGGACTTCGGTGATCCTTCCGGGCTGGCTGAATCGCTGCAAGGAGCACAGACGCTTTATAACACCTATTGGGTCCGTTTCCCGCGGGGGCAGGTCGACCATGCCGCCGCCACTGCCAACTCGCGGGTACTTTTCCACGCCGCCGAGAGGGCAGGCGTTCAGCGGATCGTCCACATCTCGATCACGCATCCGAGCATCACGTCCCGTTACCCATATTTCCGGGGTAAGGCAGAGGTAGAACGGGTCCTGGCCGCGTCGGGCGTCTCTTATGCGGTTCTGCGGCCCGCGGTCTTGTTCGGCGGCGATGGTGTCCTTATCAATAACATCGCGTGGCTTTTGCGCCGTTTCCCGGTGTTCGCCGTGGGCGGCACCGGTGAGTACCGCATCCGTCCAATCCACATCGACGACCTGGCGCGGCTATGCGTGGAGGCTGGGTCGTCGGCTTCCACATCCGTCATCGACGCCGTCGGGCCCGAGCGGCCCACCTTCTACGACCTGGCCAGCGCGATCAGGGATGCGATCGGCAGCCATGCCCAGATCGTCCGCGTACCAGCCGAGCTCATCCCCGTGGCTGCCCGGATTCTCGGGTTGGCGCTGCATGACACGCTGCTGACCCGCGACGAGTACGGCGCGATGGCTGACGGGCTCGCTGACACCGACGGCCCCGCGACCGGCAAGATCGCCGTTACCAAGTGGATCACGAAGAACAAGGACACGCTTGGCCGCCGGTACGCCAACGAGATCAACCGCCACTTCCGGTGATCAACCCCCGCGGCCGCGCAGGCTGCCTGTACCGCGGGCTTCCGCCTTCTGATTGGGTCGGGGTCTCGGGCGGTGGGACGGTGACGCGGCCACCTCGGCCGCCAGGTCGTCGGTGTGCACGCAGCTTCCCCGGGTTGCGGATTTGAGCTAATTGAACGACTATTCAGTCCGAGTGCTTGAAACCGTGGCGGCGTCGGCGCCAAGGTCCGGGCGGACTTCCGGCGCACGCACCCCCGGCGGAAGGAAGGTGGGGGCAGTGAGTGGTGAGGCCGAGACGATCCCGGACGCGACGTCCAGCACCTTGTACTTCGGCCCGTGGTACCGCAAATCGCCGTTCTTCGAGGCGACGTTGCGGTGGGGCTGCACGGCGTACGACGTGTACAACCACATGTACCTGCCGGCGTACTTCGACGACCTGGTCTCCGAGTACTGGGCGCTGGTCAACGACGTCACGCTGTGGGACGTGGGGGTGGAGCGGGTGGTGCAGATCAGCGGCCCGGACGGCTTCGCGCTGACCAACATGCTGACCTGCCGCGACCTGACCAGATGCGCAGCCGGGCAGGGCAAGTACGCGCCGATCATCGCCCCCGATGGCGGCATCATCAACGATCCGGTGCTGCTGCGCCGTGATGAGAACACCTTCTGGCTGTGCCTGGCCGACAGCGATGCGCACCTGTACGCGATGGGGCTGGCCCAGGGCAGGGGCCTGAACGCCACCGTGACGCTGCCCGACGTCTATCCGCTGCAGGTGCAGGGCCCTAAGGCCAAGGAACTGATGCGCGAGCTGGCCGGTGAGGCGATCGACGGCGTGAAGTACTACTGGACCTTGGATACGGCCATCGCGGGCATCCCGGTCGTGATCAGCCGCACCGGCTGGACCGGTGAGGTCGGGTATGAGGTCTTCCTCACCGATCCCACCCGCGGCGGCGAGCTCTGGGAGACGATCATGGAAGCGGGCGCGCCCCATAACATAAGGCCGATCGCCCCGTGTGAGGCGCGCCGGATCGAGGCGGGCATCTTCAACTACAACTCCGACTTCACCTTGGAGAACAACCCGTTCGAGGTCACCGGGCTGGAACGGCTCGTGGAGACGCAAGAGGACGACTACGTCGGCAAGGCCGCCCTGGAGGGGATCCGCGATCAGGGGGTCACCCGCAAGCTGGTCGGCATCGAGGCTCCTGGTGACCCCTCGTTCTTCGAGATCACAGAGGCGCGGCCGGCCCTGGCCGGCGGGCAGCGGGTGGGCCGCGTCACCGACCTGGTCTGGTCCCCGCGCCTGCAGCGCAACATCGGCTACGTCTGGGTGCCAGCCGAGCTCGCCGGCCCCGGCAACGACCTGGAAATCGAATGGGGTAACGGCGAACGAATTCCTGCCAAGACAGCCGCCATCCCCTTCCTCGACCCTCAAAAAGCTGTGCCGGCCGCCTAGCTCAGCCCGCCCGCAGTTCGCCTACCCGCGAACACCAGGACCGCGAGGTTGCCACCTGGATGCCGAGCGCCGGGCCGTTGCCTGCGCGGTATCGGGGGCCGGCACGGGCGGCGTGCCCTGCAGTGCGGGCAACGGAGTTCGGCATCCATGACAGTGACCCTGGACCGGAACGTCGGGCA
>DAITAE010000110.1:0-10500 GCA_036824445.1 Streptosporangiaceae bacterium
TGACGCTCGTCGCCCGCCAGCTGTCACTGACGTCGGCGGCCGCCACCGAGCCGATGGCGCAGGCGCTGCGGGAGGCGGCGGAATGGGTCGGCTGCTCCGCGGTAGCCGCGGAGCGGGTCGAGCCGCCTCACCTGGCACAACGGCTCCGCGCTGCCCTCACCTGACCCGGCGCTGGTCGCCGGCTCCTCAGCTGAACTCGATCAGCTTCTCCCGCACGGCGATCATGACCGCCTCCATCCGGGAGTGGATCTGGAGCTTCTCCAGGATGTTCCGCACGTGGTTCTTGACGGTGTTCTCGGAGATGAACAGCTCCTTGGCGATGTCGCGGTTGTTCATCCCCCTTGCCACCAGCCGGAGCACCTCCATCTCGCGGTCCGTGAGCTTGGGTGCGGGCACCTGCTGGGTGCGCTCCTCCCCGTCGCGCTTGGCGAGCGCCGCGAACTCCGTCAGGAGCTTTGCCGCCATCGAGGGGTTGATGAGGGACTGCCCACCGTGGACCGCCCGGACCACGTCAGCCACCTCGTCATAGGGGATGTCCTTGAGCAGGTAGCCGCTGGCCCCCGCCCTGATCGCCTCGAAGAGATCCTCCTCCTCATCGCTGATCGTCAGCATGACGATCTTCGCGCTGGGGGCGACCTCCTTCATCGCCCGGGCGGCCTCGATCCCGCTGCTCTTGGGCATGCGGATGTCCATCAGGACCACGTCCGGCAGCGCCTCACCGGCCTTCTCGACCGCTTCCGCGCCGTCACTCGCCTCGCCGACCAGTTCGATGTCGGGCTCCTCGGCAAGGACCATCTCGAGCCCCCGGCGGAACAGCGCATGATCATCGACGATGAGCACACGGATCGGATCGGGAACCGCCCGGGCATCATCTGCCTCACCGGTGGTTCCAGGATCTCCGCTCATGTCGCGCCTCCCTGACCCTGACGCTCTCCTGCTCCCGCTGCGGCCCGCCCGCTGCGGCCGGAGCCGCGCGGTGACCGGGCTCGCCACGCGGACCTCCACGCAGCGGCCGGGCCTGCGCCCAGCGCTGCTTACGCTGCCCAGCCGCGGGCACTTCACCCACAGCGGCGGCCTTGGATCAAACTCTGGCCGACCACGCCACACCATGCAAACCCCAGTTGTGGGCGTGTGCCGTCAACGCTTACGTTTGTTCGTCACCCGGCTGGTCGGGCCGGGGGGGCGGCCGGCTCACGCCCTGCGGCTGTGCTCCCGTCCTCCGTCGGCGCTGGCATTCTCGATCAGGCGGATGAGGCCGTACTGATACCCGTGACGGCGGTAGACGACGCTCGGATGACCGCACGTGTCGTCGCGGAACAGGTAGAAGTCGTGCCCCACCAGTTCCATCTCCAGCAGCGCCTGGTCGATGCTCATCGGCATGGCCGCGTGGAACTTCTCCCGTACCACGACCGGCCCGTCTCCTTCCATCTGGATGGGGATGAACTCATCCGCGCCCGTCAGGGCGGCTGGCTGTGGTTCCGGCGACTCCTCCAGGGCCGGTCCCGGACCGGAATCTCCAGCCCGCTCGTTCCCCGCCGTACCCGGCGCGGAACCCGGCTCGCCCGTCAGGGGCCGGCTGGCGCCCGCAGGTACCGGCCGGGGCGCGGTGCCACGTTCCGCGGCCGGTACCGCGTGCCGGCTCTTTCGCCGGTCCCGCGACCGCCGCAGGCGTGCTTCCAGTTTGGAAAGCGCGCGATCGAGCGCCACATACCGGTCGTCCGCCGCCGCTTCCGCGCGGATGACCGGGCCACGCGACCGGATCG
Source organism: Streptosporangiaceae bacterium (assembly GCA_036824445.1). Taxonomy (GTDB): domain Bacteria; phylum Actinomycetota; class Actinomycetes; order Streptosporangiales; family Streptosporangiaceae; genus UBA9676. The sequence goes on from DAITAE010000110.1 coordinate 1,764, forward strand.
TCAGCTCAACGCGCTCGCGCCGGTCGGATTGACGGGGATTGCGCTCGGTGGAAATCTCCACGTCGATCCTGATCGCTCTGCGGTCCAGCCTTTCGATCTTGGTGAGCTTGGCTGAGGCATGCCTGCGGAAACGTTCTTGCACGTCGGTACGCCGACCCTTGAAGATGATGTTCACGCGGGAGCCCCCCTTTCGGCCCGAGATACGCTGCGGCACCCGCCCGGCCGACCTGGTCTTCGTCCCCACATCCGCCTGCTGAGGGGTTCGCAGCAGCTTCTTGCCACTACTGCCCTTCTCCCTGCCCGGGAGACATCCGGTCCCCCGGCGGGGCAGGACTTACTTCTAAGCCGCACCGTGATCAGTCGACGAGAAGTCGCCTTACGTGGGCCGTTTTGCCTGCGGCTGGCATCGGCTTGCCGACGCGGGCCATCCGCGGACTGCGGGCGGCCCGGGCTGGCGCAACCACGGACCCGGGCGGGTGCCATGACACGAACGTAGCCCGGCCCCGGCCGGATGTCAGGAGACGTGGGGCGAGTAATACGTCACCCGGGAATGTGCCGGCAATCCAGGCCTGGACCGCGACGGGCACCGGAAGCGCTCGCGGGCCGACGGCGCCTCTGCCGGACTTCGGCGGGCGGGACGTGCTCAGCCAGGGTAGGTCGCGTCGGTGCCCGCCACCATGTCGCGCCACGGTTCGCCGAGCCCGAACGAACTCTCCAGCCGGCCGGCTGACATCCCCACGTAGAGAGCGTTCTGCTTGCCGGCGGCCGTGATCGACGCCATGCCCGGCGGCGCGGGCGTAACAGCCGCCCCGTCCCCGTTGACCGGCACCTCCCAGAGCCGGGTACCGCCGCCTCGCTGCGTGATCGCCAGCAGATGGTCCTCGTCGTACCAGGTCAGGGCCGTTGGCCCGGGGAGGCCGGGAGCGAGTGGCACGGGCTGGGTGATGAAGACGCCGCCCCCGCTGCGCACGATCGCGCCGAGCACCAGATGGGCCTCCGCGCCCCTGCCGACGATCATTGCGATCCGGACCCCGTCCGGGGCCACTTTGAGCGCGGTCACCGGGCCCGAGCCGCCGGGCAGGCTGACGGTGGCCTTCACCGGCCTGCCTTTGGCGCCCGCTGGCATCACCCAGATGCCCCGCGAGCCGCCGACCTTGCCCGCGACCCAGAGGTTGCCCCCGCTGTCCCAGCTGGGCGTGGAGAAGTCCGCCCCAACGAGCCTGCTGTGCAGGCTCTCCGCCGCGACCGGTGCATGCGGCTTGGCGGCCGCGGCCAGGTCCTCGGTATAAACCGTGGTCGCGGGTCCGGCGACGCCGGCCAGGTAGTGCTCGTCCATCGAGACGGCGATCTTGTTCAGCGCCACCTGGCTCGTACCCGCCTGGCCGTGTACGGCGGCACTGTGCGGCCCTTTGCCGAACACCTTGACGGGGCCGGCGGCGCTCACGTAGTAGAGGTTCGTGTTCTGGCGCGCGTGCGGTATGTAACGCCCGTATTCGGCGAGGCTCTGGACGGCGTCGCCGCCCTGGGCTGCCCAGGGGGATCCGTTGATCTTGAGCTTGACGGTCTGGATGAGCGCCGGGCTGTAGGCCGAGCTGGTCAGTGTCCACACGAGCTGGGCGGCCATGGCCTCCACGGTGGGCTTGGGCACGCCGGGACGCAGACCGATATCGACGATCGCCGTCTTGCCGGCGGGCGGACCGGGCAGGACCTGGACCTTCCTGAGCCGCGTTCCCGGTGGGAAGGCGGTGACCGCCGCGTTCTCCAGCCAGCCTCCGGGGTCATGCAGCAGGCCCTTCACCAGGGTCGTGACAAGGTCACGGGACTGAACGGGGACGAACACCGGGTCGGGCACGAGGACCTGGTCCGGCTGGCCCGGCTGGCCCGGCTGGCCGTAGAAATACAGGTTCCGTGGCGCGTAGTTCAGGCGGAAAAGCACGCTGGGCAGCAGAAGCTCGTGTGACACCTTCCCATGGCCCGGGGAGGGCAATTCGCTGATGCGCCACTGTCCGTGGACCGACACCAGGGCGAAGGACTGGTGCCGGATCGGCCCTGGCAGGGGAGCCACCTGGTACTGGCCGCTGCTGTTCAGGGTGGCGAGTTCCTGCCAGCTCACCGCGACGGTGGCCTGGCTGGTCTCACCCGTGAGCTTCGGGGACAGCGTAGAAAACGTGGGAGTCCTGGCGGGAATCGTTACCTCCGAGCCAGGCTGCCACAACCGGCTGGCGGCGGGGGTCAGGTACTGCCGCGCGACCGCATGGTGATGCGTGAAACTCGAGCTGGCCAGCAGGAAGCCACTGACCACCTGTTCGGGCGTCCAGCCGCGCTGGGGGGGTTCGACGATCACCGTCGCCCCGCCGCCGCCTCCCTGTGGCGCGGGGATCGGGGTCGACTCGACCGGGCCGGAGGATGGGATGGTCGCGCAGCCGGCGGTCAGCAGCGCGGCCAGGATCGCACCTATGAGCAGCGTGCCCCGGGTACGGGCCGGGCCGTTGTCCGTCCGGTACCCGGCGTCAGCCATCGCCGCCACGTTTCCCGCGCGGCGCGCCCCCCGGACCCGCCGGGCCATCGCCGGCGCTGGATGGGCGCCCGTCACCTGCAGCCACGCTCTCGCCGCTGGTTAGGCTCCCGTTACCGGCAGCCGACCCGCCGTTGCCAGCAGCCGGGCTCTCATTACCCACGGCCAAGCGCCCGTTACCAGCAGTCACTCTCTTGTCGATAGCGGCCAGGTGCCCGTCGCCGTCGGGCAGGACCTCAGCCGGGGTGCCGCCACTGCCAACCACGTCAGCCAGCCCGAACCCGGCAACGGCGGCGCCAGGCCGACCGGCGAGGGGCCCGCCGCCGGCCAGCTCGGCCTCGTCGGGACCGAGCGGCAGCGGGGAGCCGACCAGCTCCTGGCCGAGTGTCCGCGGCACGGTGAGCCGGAACACCGATCCCTTTCCGCGCTCTCCCCAGGCCTGCAGCCAGCCCCCGTGCAGCCGGGCGTCCTCGAGCGCGATGGCCAGGCCCAGGCCGGTACCGCCGGTTGTGCGCGCGCGGGCCGGGTCGGCGCGCCAGAACCGGTCGAAGACCAGGCATTCCTCGCCCGGCCCGAAACCCACGCCGTGGTCCCTGACCGCGACCGCCACCGCATCCCGGTCCCCGGCGACCGTGACCACCACCTCGCGTCCTTCGCCGTGCTCGACCGCGTTGTCGAGCAAGTTGCGCAGGACCCGCTCCACCCTGCGCCGGTCCACCTCGGCGACGCATGGTTCGGGTGGCAGCCGGAAGTCGATCCGGGTGCCCTTGCGGGCCGCCAGCTGTTCCGCATCCGCGGCTGCGCGCCGGACCAGGTCGCAGACGTCCGCCGACTCGGCGTCCAGGGTCGCCACGTTGGCGTCATGGCGGCTGATCTCCAGCAGGTCCGCGAGCAGCGCCTCGAACCGCTCCAGCTGGCTCTGCAGCAGCTCGGCGCTGCGCCCGGAAGCGGGATCGAGGTGGCTCTTCGCCCCGAACAGAACGTCGGCCGCGATCCTGATTGTGGTCAGCGGTGTGCGCAATTCGTGCGAGACGTCGGACACGAACTGCCGCTGCGCCTTGGAAAGCTCTTCCAGTTCGCTGAGCTTCTCCTGCAGGCTCGCGGCCATGTCGTTGAACGAGTGGGCCAGTGCGGCAAGGTCGTCGGTGCCCGCGGCCGGCATCCGCTCGTCAAGGTTGCCCGCCGACAGCCGGCTCGCCGCCTGCGCCGCCTGCCGCAGTGGCACCACCACCCACCGCGTGACCAGCGAGACGATGACCGCCAGCAGCACGACGAGCGCAACCCCCGTGGCGATGAGCGTGTTCTGGACGAGGTTCAGCGCCTGGACCTGCGGGGTGAGTGGGAAGAGGTAGTAGAGCTGGTCGTGCCGGGTGATCGGCACACCCACCGCGAGCGCGGGCCCGGCGGGCTCGCCATTGGCACGGACGAGCTGGGTCAGTGTGGAGTAGAGGCGGTCAGACCTGTTTTTCTGCTGCTCGGCGGTGACCGCGGCGCGCAGCTTCGCGGGGATGCTCGGCGTCAGCGCCTGGTCTCCGACGACGCCGCCAAGGCCGGGGATCGCGTGCCCCAGGATCACGACGTCGTAGACATTGCCAGGGCCGCTGCGCGCCTGCAGCTCATCGACGAGCAACTTGAGTGCGGACGGCCCGCCCCCGTGCGGCCCCAACATGTCGGGCCTGGCCTGTGCGACGGCCAGACCGGACGAGGTCTGGGTGAGCGCCGCCTTTCGCTCGTTCGCCAGCAAGCCGCCCGCGATCTGCTGAACCAGGAAGAACCCGAGGACAGCGACCATCACGGCCGAGATCAGCAGCGTGGTGGCGACCACGCGCAGCTGGAGCGACCGATGCCAGCGGCCGCGCAGCCGCCCGACCACCGCCTGCGACCGCCGGCGAACGGACCTGAGCACCCGGCGTACGGGCAGCGGAAGCCGCCGCCGCAGGCGGCCGGCCACCCCCGCCAGCGGCCCGCCGCCATCCAGCGACAGGACGCCGCGGAAGGCGGTCAAGCCCAGGCTGAGCCCGCGGAACGCCGATCCAGGCCCCCCGGGCCGTTCCGGCGCCAGCGCAGCGGCCCCTGCGGGTCCAGTAGCTGCGGCCATTCCGGGCGCGCCAGCTGCGCGGTCCGCCGGCGCCTGGCCGGCCGCGCCCACCCCCGCGGGGCCGACAAGATGGGTACCTGGCGCCAGGTCACCCGCTCTTGCCCGCGCCTCGCCGCGAGTAGAGCCGCCGCTCGGTACCTCCCTCATGGCCCTTCTTCGCTGCACCGTACTTCGTGAAATGCACTTCGGTGAATGCACTCTGAACTGATTATCCCCAGCCTGGCGTCATTCGTGCCCGCTCTGAGATGATCCGCTCTCCAATCTCAGCCGCTGCCCACACTGCACCCGGTCTGGGCTGCCCGCAGGCCGTGTGCCATCAGGCCGGACCAGCCTTGTACCCCACGCCTCTCACCGTCACCACGATCTCCGGATGCTCAGGGTCCTTCTCGATCTTGGCGCGGAGCCGCTGCACGTGAACATTGACCAGGCGCGTGTCCGCCGCATGCCGGTATCCCCACACCTGCTCCAGCAGCACCTCGCGGGTGAAGACCTGCCGCGGCTTGCGGGCCAGGGCCACGAGCAGGTCGAACTCCAGCGGGGTGAGGTTCACCTGCTCGCCGCCGCGCTTCACCGAGTGCCCGGCCACGTCGATGGAAACGTCGACGATCTGCAGCATCTCCGGTGCCGGATCGTCGGTTCGCCGCAGCCGGGCGCGAACGCGTGCGATCAGTTCCTTCGACTTGAACGGCTTAACGATGTAGTCGTCGGCGCCGGATTCCAGCCCGAGTACGACGTCAACGGTGTCGCTCTTCGCGGTCAGCATGACGATCGGGACGCCGGACTCGGTGCGGATCTGGCGGCAGACGTCGATGCCGTCCACCCCGGGCAGCATCAGGTCAAGCAGCACCAGGTCGGGATGCGTCTCGCGGAACGCCTGCATGGCGTGGTCCCCGTCGGCAACAAACGTGGGATCGAAACCCTCACCTCGAAGCATGATGCCGAGCATCTCGGACAGGGCGGCGTCATCATCGACGACCAGCACGCGACCTTTCATAGACCTCATCGTTCCACGGAAAGACCAGCAGGGGCAGCCACTCCCAGGGGTGCTGTGGCACCCGGGAACTGCAGCGTACCCCCACTGGCCGGCCGCACCATCCCGCGTTCGGTCACCAGTGCGGTCACCAGCTCCGCGGGGGTGACGTCGAACGCGGGGTTGTAGGCGCTGCTTCCGGCCGGTGACACCACCGTGCCGGCGAACGAGGTCACCTCGTCCGCCACGCGGTGCTCGATCACGATCGCCGCGCCGTCGGCGGCCGTGAAGTCGACCGTCGACAGCGGAGCGGCCACCACGAACGGCACGCCGTGATGGCGGGCCAGCACGGCGAGGCCGTAGGTGCCGATCTTGTTGGCGACGCTGCCGTCGGCGGCGACCCGGTCGGCACCGGTGAGCACCATGTCCACCTCCCCCGCCGCCATGAGCGACGCCGCCGCGGCGTCGGCCAGCACGGCGTACGGCATCCCGGCGCGCCGTGCTTCGAAAGCGGTCAGCCGTGTGCCCTGCAGCAGCGGCCGGGTCTCGTCCACCCAGAGCTGGGCCAGCCGGCCGGCCCGGTGGGCGGCGAGAATGATCGCGAACGCGGTCCCCTCCCCGGCCGACACCAGGGCGCCGGTGTTGCAGTGGGTCAGGATCCGGGCCCGCTCCTGGACCAGGCTGAGCCCGTGCGCCGCGATGGCCGCGCTCGCGGCGGCATCCTCCGCGGCAACCGCCCGAGCCTCGGCCAGGGCGGCCCGCGCCGCGATTCGTTCTGCATTCAGGGGGGTGGTTGCGCCGTTCCGGCGGGCGGCCTGGTACGCGGCGAGTGCCCGGCCGGCGCCCCAGCTCAGGTTGGCCGCGGTCGGGCGGGCCCGGGCCAGCGCATCGGCCGCTTGCGCCACATCCTCGCCGCGGTAGGCGGCCAGCGCCACGCCGAACGCCCCCGCCAGCCCAAGCAGTGGCGCCCCGCGCACCACCAGCCGGCCGATCGCATCCACGAGTGAGGCGACATCCGTGCAGGTCAGGTACGTCTCTTCGGCCGGCAGCCGGGTCTGGTCGAGTAGCGCGACGGCCGGGCCGTCCGGTGGGTCGAGCCAGCGCAGGGCCCATGTGTCCACCTCTTGAGTGTGTCACGAGCGGCCACCCGGTCGACTCCGGCCCGGTGGCGCAGCGGCCGGCACGCGGAACTCTCCAAGCGGGAGTATCACGGACCGTCTCGCTGGCCCGGTGCAGCATCGGTGCGGTTCTCCACTTGCCCGGCCGGCCGGGACAATGTCCGTGTGGGCAACGCTCCCCGGCGGCAGGTACGCCATCGCCCCAGCGCCCGTTGCCTGTGGGCTGTCCCGCGGGCCAGCCGCCGGCTTCCGCGTTCCCGTGGCTGTTTCCGGGCGGCCGCAGCGGCCCGGCTACGGATTGGACGGGGGGACCCTGGGAAGGGGAGAGATCACAGCCTGACCAGCCCAGCGAGCCGTCCGGCCAGGCGAGCTGGCCAGCTCGCCCGTCGCGGGCACCGCACTCGTCCTCCCAGCGAGCCGGCGGGATCGGTGACCCAAACCAGCGGCGCCCGAACCGCCTGCCGAGGGTGACATTCATGCGCGACGAACATCCCCCCGCCAGCCCGGCGGCAGGTGGGCGCGACCCCGGGGCCGCGCTGGGCGGCCGCCGCGCGGCGCCGGGCGGCCGCCGCGCCGGGCCGGGATGGTGGCGCGGCTGGCCACGCATCGTGGTGGCCGTCCTCGCCGCGAGCGCGATGATCTGGGTGGTCGTGACCAACCGGCACACGCTGGCCGAGTCGCTGGCGTCGCTGCGCAATCTCGACCTGCGCTGGTTCGCGCTCGCCGTGCTTTGCGAATGCGTGTCACTGACCGCCTTCGGGCTCAGCCGCCGCCGGCTGCTGCGCGCGGACGGGCACCAGGCCGACTTCGCCTCGGTGATGGCGATCACCTATGCGGGCAACGCGCTGTCGATGTCCGTGCCGTTCGCCGGCGCCCAGCTGGCCGCCGCCTTCTCCTACCGCCAGTTCCGCCGCCGCGGCCTCGACCCCGCGCTCACCGGCTGGGCGCTGGGGATCTCGGCGATCGCGTCCTCGTCGGCGCTGGCGCTCATCCTGATCGCGGGCGCGCTCGCCGGTGGGGCGCCCATCGCCACGCTGGCCGGTTTCGCCGGGGCCGCGGTGTTCGCGCTGCCCGCGGTCACGGTCCTGCTGGCCCTGCGCTACCCGCGGGCCCGGGCGGTCGCCAACAGGGCTCTGGCGCACCTGGTCCGGCTCGCCCGGCGGGTGTTCCATAAGCCGGGGATCGACCCTGCCGTCCTGGACGAGTTCCTGACCAGGCTGGCCGGCATCAGGCTGAAATGGCCCCGTTACGCGGAAGTCTTCGGGCTGGCGGCGCTCAACTGGCTGGCCGACTGCGCCTGCCTCGCCTGTGCGATCCGCGCCACCGGCGAGTCGGTCCCATGGCGGGGCCTGATCCTCTCCTACGGCGCCGGTGCCGCGGCCGGCAGCACGGGGGTCACACCGGGCGGCTTCGGCCTGGTCGAGGTGACCCTCACGGCCGCCCTGGTGGCGACCGGCATGGCCACGTCCAAGGCGCTGACCGCGGTGTTCGCCTACCGGCTGATCAACTTCTGGCTGATCCTGCTCGGCGGTGGGATAGCGATGGCCGTTCTCGCCCGCGCCAGGGAGCACCGGATCCGCCGCTATTCCCGCCCGGAGCAGGAGCAAGGCCCGGCGAAGGGCCCGGAGAGCGGCAGCGATGCCCGGTCCCGGCCTGAGGCTGAGGACAGGGCGAGCCAGCCCCGGATCTCCTGATCGCCCGGCGGCGTCAGGAGCCGTGCCGCCAGGAACTCAGGTACTCCTGCTGGGCCGGGGTAAGGGCATCGATCCGCGCCCCCACCGATTCCAGGGTCAGCCGCGCGATCTGCTCGTCGATCTCGGCCGGCACGGCGTGCACGCCGGGGGGGAGGGCGGCCTCGCCGCCGGCCAGCCAGGCGAGCGCCAGCGCCTGGCCGGCGAACGCCACGTCCATCACCTGCGGCGGGTTCCCCTCCGCGGCGACCAGGTTCACGACCCGGCCCTCCGCGAGCAGCAGCAGCCGCCGGCCGTCGGCGAGCAGATACTCGTCGGTGTGCGGCCGGACGTCGCGGGTGACCT
>DAITAE010000628.1:0-2774 GCA_036824445.1 Streptosporangiaceae bacterium
CACCCGGATGGAGAACGTCGGCCAGGCCTGCAACTCCAACAAGCGGATGATCGTCATGGACGACATCTACGACGACTTCGTGGCCGCCCTGGTCAAGCGCGCCACCGCGATGTCGCCGCGCCAGCCGGGCGATGACTCGCCGCGCGCCTACAGCCCGATGGTCTCCCGTAAGGCAGCGGAGAACCTCCTCGCCCAGGTGCAGGACGCGGTATCGAAGGGCGCCACGCTGCACGTCGGCGGCACGCTCGACGACGGTAAGGGCGCTTACTTCGCCCCGGCCGTCCTCACCGGCGTGACCCCGGAGATGCGGGCCTACCGCGAGGAGCTGTTCGGCCCGGTCGCCGTCGTCTACAAGGTCAGCACCGACGACGAGGCGGTCCAGCTCGCCAACGTGGTGGACTTCGGCCTTGGCGGCGCGGTCTGGTCGACCGACGAGGAGCGGGCAGTCAAGGTCGCCGAGCAGTTGGAGGTCGGCATGGCCAACGTAAACACCCCGGCAGGCGAGGGCGCGGACCTGCCGTTCGGCGGCACCAAGCGCTCCGGCTTTGGCCGCGAGCTAGGCCCCCTCGGCATCGACGAATTCGTCAACAAGCGCCTCTTTTACGTCGAGAAGTAGCGCTTGACGAGTAACGCCCCAGTGTCGCCCCGGCAGGACACTTCCAGTGGCCGCAGTGCGGCAGCCGCTCGGCTCGTCTCGCGTCGATGAGGGCTTAACATCAACCGCTGGGCAGCGCCCGGACAGGCGGGAGGACCTGGTGGAGGCGGAGCCGGAGGGTCAGCTGGCTGAGCCGCCGGCCACCTGGCAGGAGCACTGGTTCGACCACCGCCAGTTGCTGCGGCTCTACCACAGCGATGAGCATTGCGCGATCTACGTGGACCCCGACGTGCGCTGGGCTGAGGTCGGTTGGCTGCCCCGGTTCATCAATGTGACCTGGCAGTACTCCAAGGCAACCTACGGCGACGCGTTCGGGCCCGACCCGCGCATCTACTCCATCCACCACGCCGGGCGGCACGGCGGCGGCCACGCGGGCTACTACGTCAGCCCGGTCCACGACTACCACAACGTCAGCGACTGCGGGCTGGACACCTGGCGGGAGGGCAACCCCCTGGCTCGCGAGCTGCCCGCCCATGAGATCGGGCATTCGGTGGAGAGCGCCAACAACGGCGTCCACGGCTCACCGGCGTATGAGATCTGGGGCGACAGCAAGTGGGCCGAGTTCTACATCTATGACCTGTACACGGCGCTGGGCATGGACCGCGAGGCCAAGGGCGTCTACCGCCGGTTCACCGGCAACACCGACGATTTCCCCCGCCGGGGGACCCGCTGGTTCCGCGACTGGTTCTACCCGCTGTGGCGGGACTGCGGGCGGGCAGAGGTCATGAACAGGTTCTTCCGGGAGCTGGCCCGGCACTTCCCGCGCGACTGCGGCGGGACCTACACGCGGCCGATGAACTGGGGCGAGTACGTCCACTTCACCAGCGGTGCAGCGGCCGCCGACATGAGCGGCCAGGCCGCCCGCGCTTTCGGCTGGCCCCGCGAGTGGGCCGGCCAGCTGGAGCACGCCCGCGAGCAGTTCCCTGGCATCACGTACTGAAATACCGGGCCGTGCTACGGGCCGTGGCCAATTGAGCGACTTCACTTGCAAACGGGCGACGCGCTGCGCTGCGCATTACAGCGCCTGGCCCCGCTGTGCGCCTCTGCCCCAGCCGGTGTGACCGGCGCGCGACAGGCCCAGGTGGCGGATCTGCCAGTCCCGTGGAGCTGCCAGGACATGGATGCTGGGCAGGTCATGGGGCTACGCGAAGTGAGAACAGATGCGTGACTTGGGTGGTCAGAATGAGACGGATATTTGTCAGGGTGCCGGTGGTGTGGACGGTCCACCGCTGGGAGTCGGAGCGGCCCATCTGGCGTCCCGGCCGGTGGTGCCGCTGGTGATGATGATGACGACGGGCGGGATCTCGGGATGGCGGGCGCGGATGGCCTGCCAGGTCTCTTCCAGCGTCGTCAGCGCGCGGCTCGCGCCATCGGAGTACCCGCCTGGCATGCCGACGTCCGCCCTCGGCGGGGCGGTTGGGCCGGGCCTGCTGTGGCCGTTGGCGTGGGCGTTGTCCTGCAGGTGGGCGGACAGGTATTCGTAGGCTTCGGTGATGCGCCGGAACCGGTCGATGGCCCCGGGATCGGCGTTGTTGCGGTCGGGGTGGTGCTGGCGGGCGAGTTTGCGGTAGGCCTTCTTGACATCGGCCAGGGTGGCGTCTGATGTCAGGCCGAGGATGCCGTAGTAGTCCGCGATGCTGGCGGTCATGTCGCGCCCTTTCCGACACGCAGCCGTGCTGCGTGACTGGCCAGGTCGTCTGCGAGACGCATAGCTGCGTCGCCGTGCTTGCGCGAGCCGCGACCGGACCCGCGTTAGGGTCGCGGCGCCGTCATAGCCACGTGTAGTGGCGCCCCGAGGGGTACCGGGGGCGCTGCCAGCCACCGTGGTGGTGCCACCGCCGCTGCGGCCGGCCGAAGGCAAAGATGCCGGCTACGAATGTCATCAGCCAGAACAGCAAGATCACGTTGACGAACGCGGCCAGCAGCCAGCCGGTGCCGGGGATTAGCAGCGCCGTGAGCAGCGCGAGCAGAATCAGCGGTGGGAAGGGCGGGTTGCGGCGGCGGACGGCCCAGGCGGGCATGGCCCGCAGTGGGGGCGGCGCCGCACCGAGCGGCGCCGGGACAGGCCCGGGCAGGTCAGCCATGATCGGGCGCAGGTCGCCGAAGGTCTTGGCGTTCA
>DAITAE010000111.1:0-10450 GCA_036824445.1 Streptosporangiaceae bacterium
GCCGATGAACAGGGCGTGCAGGACCGAGCCGGCCGTCCGCGCCGCCTCCGGGTCCCGGGCCGGATCGATCCCGAGGAAGAGCTCCGCCAGCCCTTCCCCGGCGACGCGCTGGACCTTGGCGAGGAAGGTGCGCAGCTCCGTGTTCTGGTCCATCGGGCTCATGAGCTCCAGTTGCGCCGCCCACATCCCGCGAGCCGGGCCGCGGAACGACTCGATCGTCCGCCCCAGGATCGATTCGAACCGCTTGAGCGGCTCCGCATCCGCCGCCCCCTCGGCGCTCAGTGCGCGCTCGACCTCCTCGCCCCACTCCCCCACGAACTCGTAGATGGCCTGGTTCATCAGGGCGTCCTTGGAACCGAAGTGGTAGCCGATGGCCGCCAGGCTCACCCCAGAGGCCGCAGCGATGTCCCGGGCGGTCGTGCGTGCGTATCCCTTCTCGATCAGGCAGCGCTTTGCTCCCGCGAGCAGGGCCTCACGATTTCCCATGATCAGCAGCTTACTCTCGTTTTGAACGAATGTCTTGAACGATTGTACTAGACGATCGTCTAAGACATATGTACAGTACCCGTCATGACGACTCACCAGACACCTCACGGCGTGCGGGCACGGGCGGGACGCAGGGAGTGGACGGGGCTGGGCGTGCTCATGCTGCCGCTCCTCCTGGTGTCCATGGACGTATCGGTGCTGTACTTCGCGGTCCCCTTCATCGCCAGGGACCTGGAGCCGAGCAGCACCCAGCAGTTGTGGATCTTCGACATCTACGGCTTCGTGCTCGCCGGCCTGCTCATCACGATGGGCTCGCTCGGCGACCGGATAGGCCGGCGGCGGCTGCTGCTGATCGGCGCCGCGGCGTTCAGCGTCGCGTCTCTCGGGGCCGCCTACTCGCACACCGCGGAACAGCTCATCGCCGCCCGCGCGGTGCAGGGGATCGCCGGGGCGACGCTGATGCCCTCGACACTCGCGCTGATCCGCAACATGTTCCACGACGCGAAGCAGCGCAGCACCGCGATCGCCATCTGGACTGGCGGCACGATGAGCGGCATCGCGCTCGGGCCAGTGCTCAGCGGCGTCCTGCTGAACCACTTCTGGTGGGGCTCAGTCTTCCTGATCAACGTCCCGTTCATGGTCTTGCTGCTGGCCCTCGCGCCGGCGCTGGTGCCGGAGTTCCGCGCCCCGCAGGCCGGCCGGTTCGACCTGATCAGCTCGGCGCTCTCGCTCGGCGCCGTGCTGCCGGTGATCTACGGCATCAAGGAGATCGCCGCGGATGGCGTGGACCTCGCGCGCTGCCTGTGGATCGCGGCCGGCGTGGCGGTGGGCGCCGCGTTCATCGTCCGGCAGGCGCGCAGCCCCGCGCCGATGATCGACCTGAAGCTGTTCCGCAGCCGCGGTTTCACCGGCTCGGTGGCGATGAACCTCGTGGCGATGTTCGCGATCGTCGGCTTCGCCATCTTCACCACGCAATACCTCCAGTCGGTGCTCGGGATGAGCCCGCTGACCGCCGCACTGTGGTCCCTGGTGCCCATGGCCGGGACCACGGCGGCGGCGATGGCCACCCGCGTGCTCGTTCAGCGCTTCGACCGCGCGTACGTCGCCGCGGGCGGGTTCTTCATCTCCGGGGCCGGGTTCGCCGCGCTCACCCAGCTGCACGCGCACTCGCCGATCGCGTTCCTCCTGATCACCGCCACCATCTACGCCGGCGGCATCGTCGGCGTCATGACCGTCGGCAACGAGCTGATCATGGGTGCGGTCCCGCCCGAGCGCGCGGGCGCCGCGGCCGCCGTGGTCGAGACGGCGACCGAGTTCGGCGCGGCGCTGGGCATCGCGGTGCTCGGCAGCCTCGGCGTCGCCGCCTACCGGTCCAGCCTGGCGGCCGCGGCACCGCCGGGAACGCCGCCGAGGGCACTGGCCGCGGCCAGCGACACGCTTGGCGGTGCCATGACCGTCGCGGGCCAGCTCCCCGGCCGCATCGGGACCGAGCTCCTCGAGGCCGCCCGTACCGCGTTCACGCACGGCCTGAACAACGCCGCCCTCGGCGCCGCGATCATCATGGTCGTGGCCGCCGTGCTCAGCGCCGTGTTCTTCCGCGGGGTCCGGGTGGAGTCACCGCCCGCCGCAGCCGAGGAACCGCGGGCCAGGACGCGCGAGGAAATGGCCGTCTGACCCGCGGCAGTCACGTCTCTACCGGGTCAAGCAAGCGGTGCGGTGCCCGCAGCGCGTCTCCGGCTCGGGAACTTCCGGGCAGACCAGGAAGGTGAAAGACACCCCCGGGTGATGCGACACTGGGCGGTGGAGGCACCGATGCCGGGGATGAAGGTCACGCTGAACGCCGCGATGCGGGTCAGGGACGTGTCGCGGCCGTCGCCTCAGCACGACGAGGACGCCCGCGCCAAGGTGGCCGAGTGGCCCGTCTCGCGTCGCCGGCCGGCGCCGGCGCCAGGCCCGCCACCCGCGCGCGGCCGCGGGGGAGGCGCCCCCGCGCCTGGGCCATGGCGGCCCAGCGCGGAACACGGTGAGGCGCCCAGCGGCCGGCCCGGGAGCGGGCACCGGAAGGAGGCCCGGCCGGTACCGGGCGGCACCGGCCAGCGGACGCCGGGCCCCGCACCGCCCGGCACAGCCCAGCGCCCGTCGGCGGCCCCCGGCCCTACCGGCCAGCGCCCGCCGCCACCGGCACCACGCGGCGCGGGCGGGCCGCCGCAGCAGGAGGCGGCCCCGGCCCCACGTCAGCCGGCCTCCCCGGCCAGCCGTGACCGGGCCGGCCGTGACCGGGCCAGCGAGCCGCGGCCCGGGCCGGCCCGCCGCAAGCGGGCACGGCGCCGGCGCAAAGGCGGCTAGGCCCGCGACCAGGGCGGGCGGCGCGTTATTCCTGGCCGGGGAGCGGCGGCAGGTCGCCGGACCGCTCGTAGTCCGTGATCATTTCCAGCCGGCGCACGTGCCGTGCCTCGCCCGAGAACGGCGTCGCCAGGAACACCTGCGTGAATGCGATCGCGGCGGCGGCCGGGTGCATCCGCGCGCCCAAGCTCAGCACGTTGGCATCGTTGTGCAGGCGGGCCAGCCGGGCCGTCTCCTCGCTCCATGCCAGCGCGGCCCGGATCCCGCCTATCTTGTTGGCGGCCATCTGCTCGCCGTTGCCCGACCCGCCGATCACGATCCCGAGGCTGCCCGGGTCGGCCGCCGTCGCGGCCGCCGCGCGCATGACGTAGGGCGGGTAGTCGTCGTCGGCGTGATAGGACGCCGGACCGCAGTCGGTCACCTCATGCCCGGCCGAGGTCAGCCAGTTGACAAGGACCGATTTCAGCTCGAATCCAGCATGATCAGATCCCACATAGACCCGCACGCGCCACAGTCTGGCACGCCCGCAGCTGTGCTAGACATCTCCCCCGTGGCGCAGTGGGCGCAGCGGGCCATGCGGGCGCCCGGGCATCGCCCCGGCAACTTACTCGAAGATCGGGTCGCGGGTCCGGCTGCGCTTCATCTCGAAGAAGCCGTCGGTCCGCGTCACCAGCATGACGCCGTCCCACAGCTGGGCGGCGGCCTCGCCGCGCGGGATCGGGGACACCACCGGCCCGAAGATGGACGCACCGTTGACCGAGATCACCGGCGTGCCCACCTCATACCCGACACGGTCCATGCCCGCGCAGTGCGAGGCACGCAGCGCCTCGTCGTACTCCGTGCTGTCCATCGCGTCCGCGAGCGACGCGGGCAGCCCGACCTCGGCCAGCGCCGACTCGATGGTGGCGCGGTCGCGCTCCGCCTTTTCGTTGTGGAACCGGGTGCCGATCGCGGTGTAGAGCGGGCCAAGCACCTCCGGGCCCGCGGCCTGCTCGGCCGCGATGCAGACTCGTACCGGGCCCCATGCCCGGGCCATGAACTCCCGGTACCGCTCCGGCATGTCTTCCTTGCCCTCGTTCAGCACCGCCAGGCTCATGACGTGCCAGCGTGGCTGGACCGGGCGCAATTTGGTCACCTCCAGCAGCCAGCGCGAGGTGATCCAGGCCCAGGGACATTGCGGGTCAAACCAGAAATCGACCGGCGTCGGCTCCTGCTCGGCCACGTCTTCCTCCTTCGGGGAAATCAGCGTGGAGGCACCGCGCCCGCGCCGCAGTCGCCGGGAATTCAGCCGGAGACCCGCTGAGGCGGTCGCCGATGCCTGCAACCGGCCCGCCCTCCCCGACATTCCGCGCGGCATGACAAGATTCGGAACGGCTGAAGGAAGAGCTGCCACATGCAGCCAGATCGAGGAAGGACACAGTGCCGTGACGAACAACCTCACCCGTGACGAGGCGCGCGACCGGGCCGGGCTGCTCGACGTCGTCTCGTACCAGGTCGAACTCGACCTCACCGCGGGCGAGGAGACGTTCCCCTCGGTGAGTACCGTGCTGTTCCGCTGCAGCAGGCCCGGCGCCGCCAGCTTCATCAACCTGACCGCCCCGGCGGTGAGCGAGATCATCCTCAACGGCGAGCCTGTCGGGATCGACGCGTTCGACGGCGACCGGATCGCGCTGGCGCCACTCGCGGCCGAGAACGAACTGCGGGTGGTGGCGCGCTGCGCGTACTCCCGCAGCGGCGAGGGGATGCACCGGTTCGCCGACCCCGTCGACGGCGGGGTCTATCTCTACACCGACCTGGAGACGTTCGACGCCCACCGTGTGTACGCCTGTTTCGACCAGCCCGACCTCAAGGCCAGCTTCGAGCTGACGGTCACGGCGCGGGAAGGCTGGCAAGTGATCTCGAACATGGCGCCGGATGTGGCCGGCGCCCCCGCCGGAGACGGTGCCACGGGAGACGGCGCCCCGGGAGATAGCGCCCCGGGAGATGGCGCGGTCCGGCGCTGGCATTTCCCGCCGTCGCCGGTGATGTCCACCTACATCACGGCGGTCGCGGCCGGCCCGTATCACGTCGTCCGGGCCGAGCACGACGGCATTCCGCTGGGCATCTACTGCCGGGCATCGCTGGCCGCCTACCTCGATCCCGATGAGATCTTCGAGGTGACCAGGCAGGGCTTCGACTACTTCCATGGCGCGTTCGGGGTGCGTTACCCGTTCGGCAAGTACGACCAGCTCTTCGTGCCCGAGTACAAGGCGGGTGCGATGGAGAACGCGGGCTGCGTGACGTTCCTGGAGGATTACATCTTCCGCTCCCGGGTCACCGACTTCGCCCGGGAGGCCCGCGCCGAGACGATCCTGCACGAGATGGCGCACATGTGGTTCGGCGACCTGGTCACCATGCGCTGGTGGGACGACCTGTGGCTGAACGAGTCGTTCGCCACCTGGGCCGGCACGCTGGCGCAGGCCGAGGCGACCCGGTGGACGTCCGCCTGGACCACGTTCGCGCAGCTGTACAAGGCCTGGGCCTACCGGCAGGACCAGCTGCCCTCCACCCACCCGATCGCGGCGGACATCCCCGACATCGAGGCGGTGGAGGTCAACTTCGACGGGATCACCTACGCCAAGGGTGCGGCCGTCCTGAAGCAGCTCGTGGCCTACGTCGGCATCGACAACTTCCTGGCCGGCGTGCGCCGCTACTTCGCTCAGCACGCCTGGTCCAACGCCACCCTCGGCGACCTGCTGGCGGCCCTGGAGGAGGCCTCCGGCCGGGACCTCGTGTCCTGGTCCAAGGCATGGCTGGAGGCGGCCGGGGTGAACACGCTCCGGCCCGAGTTCCAAACCGACGCCGACAATGTGTTCACGTCCTTCGCCGTGCTCCAGGAGGCCCCGGCCAGCCATCCTGTGCTGCGGCCGCACCGGATCGCGATCGGCCTCTACGACTACGAGGGCGGGCGCGGCCTGGCCCGCCGCCTCCGGGTCGAGGCCGACATCGTGGGCGAGCGCACCGAGCTGCCGGAGCTGACCGGGCACCGGCAGCCCGACCTGGTGCTGGTGAACGACGACGACCTGAGCTACGCCAAGACCCGGCTGGACAGCTACTCGATGCGCTTCCTTCTCGGCAACATCGGCGAGTTCGCCGACCCGCTGCCAGCGGCGCTGTGCTGGGCGGCGGCGTGGGACATGTGCCGGGACGCCGAACTGGCCGCCCGCCACTACGTCGGCCTGGTGAACGAGGGCGTGGACTCGGTCACCGAGATCTCAGTGCTGCAGACCCTGCTGCGGCAGGCCAGCGCCGCCGCGCGCCGGTACGCCGACCCGGCCTGGCGCGACGAGGGCCTGGCACAGATGGCGAGCGCAACGTGTGACCTCATGCACCGCGCCGAGCCAGGCTCCGATCGGCAGCTTACCTACCTGCACGCCTTCGCCGGCGTGGCCACCGGGCAGGCGGATCTCACGTTCCTCGCCGGGTTGCTCGACGGGTCCGCCGGGCTGGATGGCCTCACGGTGGACACCGAGCTGCGCTGGCGCCTGCTGCAGCGGCTGGTCAGCCGGGGGGCTGCCGGGCCGCACGAGATAGACGCGGAGCTGGAACGGGATGCCACCGACGCGGGCGAGCGGCACGCGGCCACCTGCCGCGCCGCCATCCCGGAACCGGCCGCAAAGGAGGACGCCTGGCGGCAGATCGCCAGCGGCACGCTCCCCAATGCCGTGTTCCGCGCGGTGCTGGCCGGCTTCGCCGATCCCGACCAGCGTGAGCTGATCGCGCCCTATCAGCAGCGTTATTTCGAGGTGCTCAGCGGCATCTGGCGGGACTGGAGCCCCGACATGGCCCAGTGGTTCGTGGTCAACGCCTACCCGCTGGCCGACACGCACGCGGTTATCGAGGCGACCGATGCCCTGATCGCCACGACCAGCCCGCCCGCGGCGCTGCGCCGTCTGCTCATCGAGGGCCGGGACGGGGTCGAGCGTGCACTGCGCTGCCAGGCACGCGACCGCCTAGAGGCTGGCTGACCGCCTCCGCGACGGCACGCACGCCCGGGTGGGCGGCCAGGTCTTCTAGCAGGACCGGCCGCTCGTCGCCGTCGCCCAGCGGGACGCACCAGTTGGGGTACTGCGTGATGGTGCCAGGCAGGTTCTGCGGGCGGCGCTCGCCGACCGCGTCCGCCAGCGAGATCCCCACCAGCGCGGCCGGGGTGCGCGCGAGATAGGCGTAGAGCGCGACGGTGAACTCCGCCGGGTCCGGCCGGGCGCGCGGGCGGGCCGCCGCCGCGAGCCCTTCTTGGGCGAGGGCGTCCTGCCAGGCCAGCAGTGCGGCGTCGGCGTCGGCGCGTTCGGCCGCCAGGTCGCGGGTGAGCAAGCCGAGGTCCGCCCGGAGCGTGACCTGCTCGCCGGTGGCGAACGCGGCCACCGGCGGGACGTCGTGCGTCCCGACGGTGGCCAGGCAGCGTCGGCGCCACCGCCCGGGCGGACGGGGACGGCCGTCGCGGAGGCGCTCGAACCACAGCATGGACGTGCCGAGCACACCCTCGGCGGCCAGGTAGTCGCGCACCCAGTCCTCGACCGTGCCGAGGTCCTCCCCGATCGCAAGCGCGACGGCCCTGGCGGCCGCGCCGGTGAGCACGCCGACCATCTCCTCATGCGGGTAACGCACGTAGGCGCCCCGGTCGGGGGGCATCCCAGCCGGCACCCACCAGAGCCGGAACAGCCCCATCACATGGTCGACCCGCAGCCCGCCGACGTGGCCGAAGGCGCCCCGGATCAGGTCGGCCAGCGGCTCGTAACCGGCGGCGGCGAGCCTGCCGGGATGCCAGGGAGGCTGCGCCCAGTCCTGGCCCCGCTGGTTGAACTCGTCGGGCGGGGCACCGACGCTGACCTGCGGCACCAGGACGTCCGCGTAGGCCCAGGCGTCCGCGCCACCCGGGTGCGCGCCCACCGCGAGGTCGGCGACCACCCCGATCCGCATACCGGCCGCCCGCGCCGCCGCCTGGGCCGCCGCACGCTGCTCGCCAGCGATCCACTGCAGCCAGGCGTGGAACCGCGCCCGGGAGCGCAGCCGGTCCCGCTCGGCCATGACAGCTGCCGAACGTATGCTGCGCAGCGGCCGTGGCCACCCACGCCAGTCGGGTCCGTGGATCTCCGCCAGCGTGCACCAGGTCGCCCAGTCATCCAGCGGCTGGCCCTCGTGGACGCGGAACCGCTCGAACGCGGCGCGGCGGTCCGGGGCCAGCGGCTGGGTGTAGACGATCTCCAGGGCGGCGCGCTTCGCCCGCCAGACCGCGTCCCGGTCGATGAGGCCGCCACGGATGCTGGCAGCACGCAGCGGAGCTGCCAGCTCCTCGATCCGGCGCCGTTGCGCGCCGGAGAGCAGCGCGTACTCACCGACGTCCTCCACCCGCAGGTAGAGCGGGCTGGTGAATCGCCGGCTCATCGGCAGATAGGGGGACGGGCTCACCGGCGGAACGGGCTCGGCCGCGTGCAGCGGATTGATGAGCACAAAACTGGCACCGAGATCCCGTGCGCTCCACGCCGCCAGGTCGGCCAGGTCACCCAGGTCGCCGTGCCCCCACGACCGGCGGGACCACAGCGAGTACAACTGCACGGTGAACCCCCAGCCCCGGCCTGAGGGCAGCGGCGCGGCCCTGTGATGGCCCGCCCGCGCGCCGAGCGGCTGGTGCGCCAGGGCGCCGCGGCCGCCGCCCAGATCCGCCGCGGGCCGGAACCCGGGCTGGGGCGGCGCCTCGCCCATGGCGGCCAGCACGGCGCGCAGAGTCTCCTCGCCGACCTCGGCCCGGTGGCCGTGCCAGTCCCGGTAGGACGTCGCCACCCCATGGACCTCGGCCTCACGCCGCAACCTGTCGATCGTCACCCTGCCATGATCCCCGCACCCGGCGGCTACCGCTGCCGCCCGATGTCGTCAGGCGTGCACCAAGCTTATGATCACGAATTGCTCTCGGCGGCCTATCCGGGTGACCGGCTCGGGGCCAGGGCACGGCCGAGCCACAGGCCGACGACCGCCTGGATGACGGCCACGAGCAGCGTGACCGCGACGGCGACCGCCGCGTGCGCTGGCAGGCCAGCGAGCGCCGCGATCTCCCGGGCCACCGTGCCTTCCGGCAGGCCGCCGCGCACCAGCCACAACAGGGCCGCGCCCCATCCCGCCGCCGCCATGGCCACGGTGGCCGGCAGCGTGACCCGCAGCCGCCAGCGCCCGTAGCGCGCCGCCAGGCCTGCCGCCAGTCCGACCAGGAACGGCACGAACCACCAGCCCAGCACGGCAGCGGCAGCAATGATCACCACTCCGGCCAGGCAGGCCAGCAGCCACAGCAGCACCGGTCCCCGGTGGTGCGGCGCCCAGCTGGGATAGTGCGGGGCCGACGGCGCCTTCGGCGCCGCCGGCTGGGCCCCGAGCCGGCCGAGCCGGTACGAGCCCCGCTTGCCCAGCCTGCGCAGGTCAGCCATGCCGGGCTCCCGCCGGGCATCCGCGGTCCTGCGCGCTGGGCCACGTTCGCAGCCCATCGGCCGGGCACACGCTGCGCGCGGTCACGGCCGCAGGCTCCACACGACCGGGCCGGCCGCGTACCCACCGGCCGGCGGCATCGGCAGGTACCGGCCGTCCCACCAGTCGTTCATCTGGTCCTCATACCAGGGTGAGGCGGGATTCTCGCTCTGCCCGCCCGGGTACACGCCCCGTCCCGTGGCGGACCCGCGGCCGGCCCATGCCACGATCATGCGCCAGCTCGGCCCCTGGTGCGAGACCAGCCCACCGTCGGCGGCGTTCACCGTCCACAAGTCGGCGCCGGAGGCGCGGGGCCCGTATCCGAGCGCGTCCGCCTGGGTCACCGACGGGAACTGGCGGCTGTGCAGCCGGCCCCACGCCCAGCCGGCCGGCGCGCCGTGCAAGGTGGCGGCCAGGTGCGCCACGGCGGTGGCGAACGCGGCCCGCATCACCGCCGGCGCCGTGCGGTGCGGGCCGCCGGGCGGGCTGAACGCCCTGTTGCTCGGATCCCCCGTGGTCCATGCCGCGAGCACCTGGTCGAGGCTGGCCTGCTGCGGGGAGACGTCCAGCCCGGGCCGGTCCTTGTGCACCGGGACCCTGGCCGCCCGCCACCATGGCTGGAACACCGCGTCCAGGTAGTCGCCCCAGAACGTCCACCACAGCGCGGCGGCCGCCGAGTTTTGCGCCATGGTGCCGTCCCAGCCATGCAGCACGGCGGCCGCCTCCCGCTGCTGGGCGGTCAGGTGCCCGCGCCGCAGCGCGGCGAGCAGCCGCGGCACGATGCGCCGCGCGAGCCGGTCGGTCAGGCTGAGCTGGATCGAGGCGAAGTCGGCCGGCCGCATCTTGTGCGATCCGCGCAGCGAGGCATAGATCTCCGCGGCCCGGTAGCCGGGGTCGAAGAAGTTGGCGCTGGTCCCGATGTAGTAGGGGTAGGACGGGCCGACCGGGCGCTGGTTCGCGGTGGCCACCACGTGGCCGGGCGGGTTATAGACCTGTGGCACCGACGCGTAGGGGATCACCCCGCCCACGTCGTAGGCCCCGGTGCCCGGCAGCGGCAGCCACGGGTCGCCGTGCCGGACCAGCGGGTAGTAGCCGGCCGAGATCGCCCCGATGTTCCCCCGGTCGTCGG
>DAITAE010000112.1:0-5883 GCA_036824445.1 Streptosporangiaceae bacterium
CGTCCCCCGCCACGTGCGCAGGCGGCGGGTGGCTGAGGCCCTATCGGCGATGGGCCTCGCTGAGGCAGCCCAGCGGCTGGTGAAGACCTACTCCGGGGGCATGATCCGGCGGCTCGAGCTGGCCCAGGCGCTGGTCAACGCGCCCCGGCTGCTGGTGCTTGACGAGCCGACGGTGGGGCTGGACCCGATCGCGCGGGCCGACGTCTGGGAGTTCATCGCCGGGCTCCGGCGGTCCAGCCAAACGACCGTTCTCATGACCACCCACTACATGGAGGAGGCCGACCTGTACTGCGACCGGGTCGCGCTCATGCACCACGGCACCCTCCGCGCCACCGGCACCTCGGACGAGCTGAAGGCCGGGCTCGGCGAGGGAGCAACGCTTGACGACGTGTTCCGCCATTACACCGGCGGGACGCTGGACGACGATTCCGAGCAGGGAGGCATCCGTGACGTCCGCCGCGCCCGGCGCACCGCCCGCCGCCTCGGCTGATCCACTCCAGCCCGGACGGCTGGGGCTCCCCGCCGACCCGCCCCTGGCCGGCCTCCGCCGCCTTATCAGCCGGGTCGCCACGCTCTGCTGGGTCGAGCTGCGCAAGATCCGCCACGACCGCACCGAGCTGTATACCCGCGCCATACAGCCGGCGCTGTGGCTGCTGATCTTCGGCGAGACCTTCACCAGGATCCATGCCATCGCCGTGCCGAACGGGATTCCCTACCTGGACTTCCTGGCGCCGGGCATCCTCGCCCAGTCCACGCTGTTCATCGCGATCTTCTACGGCATCCAGATCATCTGGGAACGCGACGCTGGGGTGCTGGCCAAGCTGATGGTGACGCCTACGCCCCGGGCGGCACTCATCGCCGGCAAGGGGTTCGCGGCCGGAGTTCGGTCCATCGTCCAGGCGGCGGTGATCGTGGTGCTGTCCGCTGTGCTCGGGGTGGCAATGACCACCAACCCGCTGAATCTGCTCGGGGTCGCGGTCATCGTCGTGCTTGGGTCGGCGTTCTTCTCGTGCCTGTCGATGAGCATCGCCGGGGTGGCACTGTCGCGTGACCGGCTGATGGGCATCGGCCAGGCGATCACCATGCCGCTGTTCTTCAGCTCGAACGCGCTCTACCCGGAGCGGCTGATGCCAGGCTGGCTGCAGGCGATCAGCAAGGTGAACCCGCTCTCCTATGAGGTGAGCGCCCTGCGCGGGCTGCTCATCGCCGTGCCGACCAACCTGTGGCTGGACGCCGGAGTGCTCACCGGCGCGACCGTCGTCGGCATCACCGTCGCCTCCCTGCTCCTACCCCGCCTCGCACGCTGAGCTTCCCGTGGCACGCCGCGGCCAACCGCAGATCGTGACGTCGCCGGGCTGCATCAGCTCACGATCGTGGGATTGGAGTTGCTAGAGGGGGCGGCAGTGGCGATCCGCTCATCTGCCCTGTTGGTGATCATGAGATTGCTACTGCTAGAACGATAGTGATCCCATGATCACGTCCGCGGCACAGGCGTCAGGGAGTCGGCGGGTGCGGCTCGGGCGCCTGCGGTCAGCGGGGCACGGCCGGGGCGGGTGAGGCCGTGGCGTCGGCCGCCGGACCGGGCGCGGTGGGGGACGGAGCGTCCGCACCGCCGTGGACGCCGTAGCGAGCACGGACCGCGTTGCCGACCGGGCAGCCGCCCTCCGCGCCCCGGCAGATGCCGGTGTCGCAGAGGCGGCACATCCAGCGCACGGCCCCCGGCCCCCGGATCAGCCCGGCCAGCATCTTGGACATGAGCCGGCGCAGCGTCTCCCGCTCCGCGGGCGAGAGGCCGTCGAGCGCGCCAAGAAGCACTCCCGTCCGGGCCACAGCCACCCGCTCCGCCGCCGTGCGGCCGGCCTCGGTGAGCGACACCGAGGTGGACCGGCCATCGTCCCCGGGGCCGCGCTGTACGTACCCCAGCTCCGCCAACCGGTCGACCAGCCGCACCGTGCCCGACGATGTGAGCCCGAGCACCTGGCGCAGCAGATCCACGGTCGGCCGGTCGAGGAAGTGCAGCAGCGCCGAGAGCGTGGCAGCGGCCGACTCCGGCCGCCCACCCGCCTCGGCCATCACGTCCGACATCCGGTCGGCGATCACCAGGGAGAGGGCGCCGAGCAGGTTCGCCGCCTGGTCCAGTCCCCCGCCCGGCGCGTCAGCCGAGCTTGTAGTCAAGGCTGTACGTGCCGCCGGGCTGCCCGGCGGCCGCCACCGAGGTGCCGGAGCCCTCCAGCCCGGCCAGGTCGCCGCTGCCCGAGCCCGGGATGATCCGCCAGGTGGAACGCGCCTCGCCGCCGTTGTAGCCGCCGTCGGCGATCATGACACAGGTGCCGGACCGCCCGGAGATCTGCCCGGTGAACCGCTGCAGGCCGGTGTACTCGGCCGTGCCGTCCTCCCGGTAGTACATGAGGGTGTCCGAGACCAGGTCACCTGCGAGGTCGCCGCTGAGCTGGAACCCCATCCTGGCTTTGGTGAGCTTCTCCTCCTGGCCGGCCAGGTCCTGGAAGGTGTCCTCCTCCCAGGATGCGACCGTGAACGTGCCTTCAGCGTGGGCCGTCATGGATCCTCCTCTGCGGGCTGGGCCTCCCGTCGCGGTCGGCGGAGATCGCCCCGCGCCATAACTGATGTGTGAGTCACACACTAATTATCCGGGAATCGCTCCGGTAAACACGGCTCGGGACCTACGGGTGGATCCGGCGTGGCCGGACAGATGCGGAATCCGGCATGGCTGAGCAGACGCCGAATGCGGCATGGCTGAGCAAATCCGGAATCCCGGCGTGGCTGGACTGGTCCAGGCAGGATCAGGCTGGCCTGATCCAGGCGAGATCAGGAAGGTGCGCCCGGCCCGGCCAGGCGGGCAGGGCTGGGACTATCGGCCCTGGTCAGCAGCGCTGATGTCCCCAGCAAGCGCTGCCCGGAGCAGGTTCTCGGCCGCGTCGGCGGCCGCGCGGGCGGTGATCGCATGAGTGTGGGCCCGGTCGATCTCGCCGAGGCCCAGGCAGTCGAACGCAACCCGGGCGTCATGTGCCGCAAGCTCCAGCTGCCTGGCCGCCTCGCCGAGATCAACCCGGCGCGGGCCAGCGTCCTGGCTGCTGACCATGTCTCCACCCTTCATCACGGCTCCATTGATCCCGGCAAGATACCCTGCCGCTGCTCCCTTATGCGACGGATGCCGCCAGGCGACCGCATGGCGCCGCACGGCCAGTGGTGCCCCGTGACCAGCCACTACGATGAGAACGTCCCAGTCACCCACATCGCCCGCCAAGGAATCGCCCACCATGCCAGAGTTCGCGTATACCGACCTGCTGCCCGTCGGTCCGGACACCACGCAGTACCGCCTCCTGACGGCGGATGGGGTCAGGACACGCGAGGCGTTCGGCCGGAAATTCCTCGAGGTCGACCCCGGGACGCTGACCCTGCTCGCGCGCGAGGGCATGCGGGACATCGCCCATCTGCTGAGGCCCGGTCACCTCCGCCAGCTACGGGCCATTGTGGACGACCCGCAGGCCTCACCCAACGACCGGTTCGTCGCCCGCGATCTCCTGACCAACGCGTGCATCGCGGCTGGCGGGGTGCTGCCGATGTGCCAGGACACCGGCACCGCGATCATCATGGGCAAGCGCGGCGGCGAGGTTCTCACCGACGGCCGCGACGAAGAGCACCTGGCCCGGGGCGTGTACGACGCCTACACCCAGCTCAACCTGCGGTACTCGCAGCTTGCGCCGCTGACCATGTGGGACGAGCGGAACACAGGCTCGAACCTGCCCGCCCAGATCGAGCTGTATGCGGCGCCGGGGGCGGAGTACAAGTTCCTGCTGATGGCCAAGGGCGGCGGGTCGGCCAACAAGTCCTTCCTGTACCAGCAGACCAAGGCGGTGCTGAACGAGGCGAGCATGGTCGCCTTCCTGACGGAGAAGATCGGCTCGCTGGGCACGGCCGCCTGCCCGCCGTACCATCTGGCGATCGTCGTCGGCGGCACCAGCGCCGAGTACGCGCTCAAGACCGCTAAGTACGCCTCGGCTCGCTACCTGGACACGCTGCCGGTCGAAGGCTCACCCACCGGCCACGGCTTCCGCGACCCGGATATGGAGCAGCTGGTGCTGGAGATCACCCGCAAGATCGGCATCGGCGCGCAGTTCGGCGGCAAGTACTTCTGCCATGACGTGCGGGTCATCCGGCTGCCCAGGCACGGCGCGTCCTGCCCGGTCGCGATCGCCGTCTCCTGCTCGGCCGACCGCCAGGCGCTGGCCAAGATCACCGCGGACGGGGTGTTCTTGGAGGAGCTGGAAACCGACCCGGCGCAATACCTTCCGGACATGGCCGCCGACGACCTCACCGGCGACGTGGTGCCGATCGACCTGAGCCGACCGATGCATGAGATCCGGGCCGAACTCACCAAGCACCCGGTGGCGACCAGGCTCTCGCTGACCGGGCGGCTGGTGGTCGCACGCGACATCGCGCACGCGAAAATCGCCGAACGCCTCGCGGCGGGTGAGCCGATGCCGCAATACCTGATCGATCACCCGGTGTATTACGCGGGACCCGCCAAGACGCCAGAAGGATATGCTTCCGGATCGTTTGGTCCTACGACCGCCGGGCGCATGGACTCGTACGTCGAGCAGTTCCAGGCTGCGGGTGGCTCGCTGGTCATGCTGGCCAAGGGAAACCGCTCTCCCGCCGTTACCCTGTCATGCCAGAGATATGGCGGCTTCTACCTCGGCTCGGTAGGCGGGGCGGCGGCGCGGCTGGCGAAGGACTGCATCACCAAGGTCGAGGTACTCGAGTACCCCGAACTCGGGATGGAGGCGGTCTGGCAGATCGAGGTGCGCGACTTCCCGGCGTTCATCATCGTGGACGACAAGGGAAACGACTTTTTCGCTGACCCTGCGGGCCCACTCCTCACCATAGGCAATCGCCCCTGAACCAACATTAGGGCAATGCTTGCTGCGATGATATTGAGGTGACACTCGGCGGATTCTCATGCTTTTCTCATGAATCCGGGCGCGTGTTCAGTGTATGGTCCCGGCCATGCAGGCAGTTACCGGGCCGGGATGCGTCGTCGACGGACGCTATGAATTGCTGGACCGGATCGGCCAGGGTGCGATGGGCACCGTCTGGCGGGCCAGGGACCTGGTGCTCGCCCGCGACGTGGCGGTCAAGGAGGTCCGGCTGCCCAACCTGATGTCCGACCGCGAGCGGGCGATCCTGCGTGGGCGCACGCTGCGGGAGGCCAAGGTTTCGGCGAAGCTCAGCCACCCATGTGTGGTCACCGTCTATGACGTGATCGAAGCCGGCGGCGCGCCATGGATTGTGATGGAACTGGTTGCCGCCCGGTCGCTCCAGCGGGTCCTGGCCGAAGACGGCCCGCTGCCGCCCCGGCAGGCCGCCGAAACCGGGATGATGCTGCTCGGGGCGCTGGCCAGCGCCCATGCGGTGGGCATCGTGCACCGCGACGTCAAACCGGGCAACGTGCTCCTCACGCGCGGCGGCCGCGCGGTGCTGACCGATTTCGGGATCGCCGTCGTGGATGGCGACCCAGCGCTGACCCAGACGGGCATGGTCATGGGAACACCCGGTTTCTGCGCCCCCGAACGCATCCGCGGACAGCCCGCCAGCCCGGCATCGGACCTGTGGTCGCTCGGCGCCACGCTCTACGCGGCCGTGGAGGGGCGCGCGCCCTTCGACGGTCACGGCAGCCCGATGGCGGTCCTGGCCAGCATCGTGCACTCGGACCCGCCGCCGGCCCGGTCGGCCGGGCCGTTGACTGCCGTGATCGGGGCGCTGCTGAGCAAGGACCCGGCACAGCGGCCGGATGCGGCCTGCGCGAGCCGGATGCTCGCCGCCGCGGCCGCCACCTCCACGGCCATGGCGGATATCGGAGCC
>DAITAE010000112.1:5983-10438 GCA_036824445.1 Streptosporangiaceae bacterium
GGGCGGGGCTATGCGGGCGCCGGCCAGGTCTACCCGAGCGCCGGGGCCGGCCCCGCCTGCGCGGACGCCGGCCTCGCTTTCGGCACCACGGACCCGGCGGGGGCATGGGCCAGAACCGACCCGACCGGGTTCCCGGCCAGCGCGCCGACCGCGTCACCGGCCAGGCCGGGACGCGCGACCTTCCCCGTCGCGCCCGCGCCCGACGCGCTCCTGGCATGCCCGCCTTCCCTGCCGTTCGCCGACCGTACCGGTACCGCGCAGTTCCCGGCCGCCGCCGGCCCGGACTTCCTCCCGCCAGGCACCGGGCCCACGCCGCTCCACGCCGGCATGGGTGCCGCGTCCCCGCTGGCAAGTACCGGTGTAGCGCCGTTGCCGGCCGGCCCCGGCGCGGGCATCGGCGGGGGTCGCCGGTCGGGCACGCGCTCAAGACCGGGGCGGAGGTCGCTGGCCCTGGGCCTTGCTGGTGCCGCGATCGTCGTGGCCGGGCTGGCCGCCGGGCTGGTGTGGTCGCGGATGACGGGGCCGCCCGCCCACGGCGTGGCGGGCCGCCCGGGCCACGCGCGCGGCACCGGAGGCGCTCCCGTCGCCGCGGCCCCGCTGCCGGCGGGTTACCGGTGGTACACCCGGCCGGTCCCGGCCGGGACGGCACCCGGCTTCGTGATGGCGGTGCCGGCCGGGTGGCAGGCGCGCCAGCAGGGGACGACCACTTACCTGCGGAACGCGGCGTCGGGTGGGATCATCAGCGTCTCCCGGCCGCCGGTGACCGTGAGCGGGCCGGTGCGGGAAGCCCGGGCGCTGGAGCGCGCGGCGCTCGGCAATGGCTCGTTCGCCGGCTACCGCCGGATCGCTATCACGCCTTTCGTCCTCCGCGGGAAATTGGCCGGTGCCTGGCGGTTCACCTACCGGCAGCCGGGCACGGGCGCGATGGACGGGCTCGTGGTGGTCACGCCGGGCGGCACACCCGGCAACGGTCAGCCATATGAGCTCATGGCCACCGCCCCGGCGGCGTACTGGCCGCACACGAGGACCGTCTTCGGCGAAGCGCTCCGCACGTTCAGCCCTCGCGGGTAATCGGCCGCGCCGCGCCCCGAACTCGCCATCGTGGAACCGGGCAGCGCCTGCGGAATCCCATAGGCGCAGCCAGCAGCAGGTGTGGCCGGACCGACGCTGGACGCGGCGGCCTGACCGGCGGCGTTCGTTATACGGCGGCGTTCGTTATCCCTGAGCGCCGCACACTGGCCAGGCGCCGAGCCCTCCAGCGGCATACACCTTCTCGGCCACGGCGATCTGCGCTGCGCGGGACGCGAGGTCCGCGCGCGGTGCGTAGCTGAGGCCGCCGTACGCTTCCCAGGTTTGCTGGGTGAACTGGAGGCCGCCGTAGTAGCCGTTGCCGGTGTTGATCGACCAGTTGCCGCCGGATTCGCATTGCGCGATCGCGTCCCAGTTCACCGCCCCGGACGCGGCCGGCGGCGCCTGGGATGGCGCTGGAGCGGCAGTGGGCTGCTGCTGCTGCTGCGCCGCCTGCCTGGCCGCCGCGCGCTCGGCGGCACGCTGGGCCGCGGCCGCCCGGCGCGCGGCCGCCCGGCGGGCGTCGGCCCTGCGGGCCTCGGCGCCCCGCTTGCGCAGGTCCATCTTGACGACGTGCGTCCGCACCTGCGCGAGCTGAAGGGCGGACTGGGTCAGACCGTAAGAGTCAACCGCCGTCCTAGCCGTCTGAGACGAGGCCACCCGGCTGGCCGACCCCTCCGGTGCCGCGGCGGCCACGCCTGAAGCCACCGCGACGATGGTGGCCGCCGCGGCGCCAGTTATTGCGAAGGAGATTTTGCGGGGTTTGCGATGCTTGGGCGGTTTCCGGTACAGGTTGCGATACAAGTTGTGTAGCGCGGGCACAAGGAACCTTTAATCGGGCGCAGAAATATTGCGCTCGCTTATCACCCGTAGGCGCTGCTGGGCATCGGCAAAGGCAAGGCCAGGCAGCGGCGGGTGGATGTGCCGCGGGTCAGGGCGACGCGTTGCGCGAGGGCAACCATCGCACACGCCGGGTGCTTTCGGTTATCTACCATGCCCGAGCCAGCGCCCGCAGGTGCTGGAATTGACCAGAATCACCGTATGACTAATCTCACATAGCGATTTTGAATACATGAACATACATTCGATTTGATCAGTTAACGTCTGTCTTCGTCATGCCAATGAGCGACCGGCCCAGCCTCGGACCTTACCAGGAGAGGTAACGATCCACGCAGGAGAAAATACGTTGTGTGATTGATTTCGGGGACCTGTCACCCCGGCCGGTGCCGCCTCAGTAGAAACCGTTCGCCTGCCAGAACGACCATGCGTTGCAGGGAGTTCCGTACTTCGACTGGATGTAGCCGAGGCCCCACTTGATCTGCGTCGCGGGATTGGTCTGCCAGTCGGCTCCGGCGGTGGCCATCTTCGACCCGGGCAGGGCCTGCGGTATGCCGTAGGCGCCGCTGGCATTCGCCGCGTTAAAGCGCCAGCCGCTCTCCCGGGTCCAGATGTTGTCCAGGCAGCTGAACTGCGTATTCGGGTCGAAGCCGAACGACGACATCATGTTAAAAGCAATGGACTGGGCGGTACCGGGGTCGGGCGCCGCGACGGTGACCACCCCACCGGAGCCGCTACCGGTGGCCCCGCCACCGGTAGCCGCGCTGACGGGGTCCGGCATGGCAACGACCTTCGGGACACCGATGAGGCGCGTCGTGTGGGCGGCGGCATCCATGACGATCATCTGCTGGCGCTGCTGTTCCAGCACCGCCATGGCACGGCTCCCGGGCAGCACCGCGGCGATCACGGCGCCGGGCTCGGGCTGGGCGGCGCGCAGCACCAGATAGCCGGCGCCGGTTACCCCGGTGATCGCGACGATGGCCGCTGCCGTCAGCGGCAGCAGGAATTTCGGCCGACGCGACGTGCGCTTCCTGCCGGGGCTCCGCCTCCGGTGCTGTGACAAGGCAGTCCTTCCGTCGGCCAAGCACACCGGGCAGGACGCCGGTGTGCGGACCGCTGCGGGGCAGGGCAGCGCGTCGCGATGGCGGGGCCCATCGCGCGGGCCATCCTTGGCTGCTCACCAGCCCGGATCGGCGAACTTTCGGCCGCCGGCGCCATCGGCGATACCTTGCCAGAAGGAGTCATGGGATTGGCTTGGTTCTGAGGAAAAAGCTGTGTCGCCAGCTACCCCAGTGCCGTAACGCGAATCACAGTTGGCCACACGCACGGTGACACTTACGAGGTGCCAAAACTGGCTCAAGCTGTGATCACCACTTTGATGGCGGAGGAACGGGCGACACGCCGCTACCCGATGTCTTCCGCCGGATCTGGCCGCGCCCCTTCCGGCGAAAGACCGGCAGCTTGCTCACCGGCGAGCTGCTGCAGCCATTGCTCGCTCGCGCTGGCAACGCGTGGCGGCACGCCGAGCTGGCGCAGCAGTTCGGTGGCCGCGGCCATCTCGTCGGCACGCCGTCGCGCGTGCCGCACGCTGCCGCGCTCAAGCCGGTCGACGGTCGCCGCTGACGCGGCGGCCAGCTCATCGCCGATGTTCTCCCGTAGCCAGTCCTCGCACCCGGCCTCCTGGGCCGCGCGAAGCGCCTCTGTGATGGCGGCGGCGAGTCCCTTGAAGAAGACGCTTCGCAGGAGCTTCCGTGCCGCGGCCGCGCCGGGTGGGCCTGGCAGCACCTCGACGGTGGCGCCGAGCCGGCCGAACGCATGCGCAAATTCCTCGGCTGCCGGGCCGGAGGCGAGCATGGGCGTGCGCAGTCCGCTGCCCGGCACCGGCGACATCAGCGCGACGTCGGCGAACCGGATCCCGGCACCGGCCGCCAGTCCGGCCAGGTGAGCCTTGAGGCCTGAAGACGCGGTATTCATATCGGCGTAGATGGCGGCGGGGTCCACGCCGGGCAGGGCGGCCGTCAGGGCTTCCTCGGCCTCGTGCGCGCACGTCAGCGCCAGCACGATGGCGGCTCCCCGGCAGGCGTCGGCGTCGCCGGAGCATTCGACGATGCCGGGCCCGGCCGGGACGCGGGGGTCGAACCCGCGCACAACGGCGCCGGCGGAGCGCAGCCCGGCCGCGATTTCCGACCCGGCCTCGCCGAGGCCGAGCACGGCCACGACCGGCCGGCCGGAGCTCATCACCGCATCGCCGCGGCCGGGAGCGCCGCATCCGCCCCGGACGCCTGGCGCCGGTTGCCGCCGCCGGATCGGGATCTCAGCTGCCCCGCGCTTTCCTGCATGTTCACGCTCCACCGCGCTTGTGGCTGTCCGGCATCCCGGCCAACATTGTCAACTATCTCCTGCGGAGCAGGCGAGACAAACGGGCTGGGGCGGAGCCGCCGGGCGCCGCTACTTCAGCAGCTGGCGGGCCATGACGACGCGCTGGATCTGGTTGGTCCCCTCGTAGATCTGGGTGATCTTGGCGTCGCGCATCATCCGCTCGACCGGGTA
>DAITAE010000629.1:0-2765 GCA_036824445.1 Streptosporangiaceae bacterium
TGGCGGCGGCGCTGGAGGTCGCCGCGCGCGACGAGGCGCCGGTGGCGCTGCACCGTATGGACATGCTGGCGTGGCGGGAGGAGCATCCCGGCGCGGAGCCGGACATCCAGATGGAGGAGGCCGGCATATTCGAGGTCGCTGACGCCGCGCTCGAGGTGCTCCACACACCCGGCCACACCCCCGGGTCCGTCAGCCTCTACTGCGAGGAGCTGGCGGTGGTGTTCTCCGGTGACGCGCTGCTCGCCGACGGGCCGGCTCCGCACGCCGGCGAATACCCCGACTTCCCCGGCCAGCTCAACGCGATCGGGCAGGAGCTGCTGACGCTGCCTCCCCAGGTCCGGGTGCTGCCGGGCCACGGCGAGGAGATCACCGTGGAGACGGCCGGCAAGCGGTTCGACTCGTGGGTGACCAGCGGCCCGCACCCCGGCGACCTGCTGGAGTGAGCGATGGAGCAGCCCACCCTGGAAGGCATGCCGCGGCGGCTGTACCCGTGCACGCCGACCCGGCTGACCAATTGGCTGGAATGCCCACGCAGGTACCGGATGACCTACCTCGATCGCCCCCCGGCGCCCAAGGGGCCGCCGTGGGCGCACAATAGCTTCGGCGCCAGTGTGCACAACGCGCTGGCCGGGTGGTGGCGTTTGCCGCGCGCCGAGCGCACCCTGGCCGCCGCGGGCGATCTGCTCGACAGCGGCTGGATCGACCAGGGCTACGCCGACGATGCACAGTCCGTGCGGTGCCGGGGCGGCGCCCGCGCCATGGTGGAGCGCTATACCGCGGCGCTCGATCCGGCCACGGAGCCGCTGGGGGTCGAGCGCGTGGTGGCCGCGCGCACCGAGCGGATCGTGCTGTCGGGCCGGGTCGACCGGCTGGACGAGCGGCGCGGCCCGCGCGGTGACCGGGAGCTCGCGGTCGTCGACTACAAGACGGGCCGGCGGCCGCTGACCGGGGACGACGCCAGGACCTCGATGCCTCTGGCGCTGTATGCGCTGGCGGCCGCGCGCATGTTCCATGCCGTGTGCCGCCGGGTGGAACTGCATCACCTGCCGACCGGCACCGTGCACGCCTGGGAGCACTCCGACGAGGGCATCGGCAGGCACGTGCGGCGTGCCGAGAGCATCGCCGCCGAGTGCGCGGATGCCGACGAACGGTTCCGCGCCGGGCTGCCGGCGGCGGACGTGGATGGCGTCTTCCCGCCCCGTCCCGGTCCGGCCTGCGGCTGGTGCGACTACCGCCAGCTTTGCCCGGAGGGCACGGCGGCCAGCGCGCCGCGCCAGCCGTGGGACGGGCTGGCCGAGGATTGACTCAGCGGCCGGTCTCCACCGAGTTCCAGAACGTGGTGAGAGTGCTGGCCACGGTCTCCGGGGCCTCAACGGCCGGCGAGTGTGCGGCGCCCGGGATGCACACGCGCTCGGCTCGCAGCCGCTGTGCCATGTCGTCCTGGATCGATGGCGCCCATGCGTCGTCGTTCTCGCCGTAGATCACCAGCAGCGGCGCGCCCAGCGTGGCCAGGGCGGAGGTGCGGTCCGGGCAGCCCAGCAGTCCCCGGGCCATCGACCACAGGCCGGTGGGGCAGCTGCGCAGCATCCGCGTGCGCAGGAAGTCAATGACGTCGGCCGGGACCCCGTCGGCGACGGCGGCCGGCTCGAGCTGCGTGTACCACAACCGTTCCACCTCGGCGCCCAGGCCGCTGGGCGCGGCGGGTTCGATCTCCGCGAGGACGGCGCGCAGCACCTCCGCCCTGGGGCCGGTCAGCGCGCCGGGCCCGGAACTCATCAGGGTGAGCGAGCTGATGCGGGCCGCCTGGGCGAGCAGGAGTTCCCGCGCCACCAGGCCGCCGAACGAATGCCCAAGCAGGTGGACGTGGTGCGCCCCGGAACGCGTCCGGCCGTCGTGGCGGCGGGCGTCGCCCTGATGAGCACCGAGCAGGTCCGCGATCATGGCTACGTCGGCGGCGAGCGCGGCGATGCCGTATCCGTCTGCGTCGGCCGCGGCGGGACTCTCGTACTGTCCCCGCATGTCGATGGCGATGACACGCCGGCCCGCCCGCGCGAGCGGCCCAAGCACCGGCAGAAAGTCTTCTTTGCTGCCGGTGTATCCCGGGATGAGCAGCGCGGGCTGGCGTTCGGCGACCCCGGCGGCGGGGAGTGCCTCAAGCGCGGCAAAGGGCCCGCGGGGCGTTTCGAGGGTCAGCCGACGCACCTCGGCGGGCAGCCGCAGCGTCCTCGGGGTACTCACCGGTCGCCCGGCGCGGCGCCCTTCTGCCCGTGGCCCGTCCGGCGCCGGACCCGGGGCCGCCGTCGGCGGGGGCGCCGGCCGGCGACGGACCGGGCGGGGACGGACCGGGTGCGCCCGGTTTCCCCGAGGTCCTCGATTTCTTCCGCCTCCAGGCCCGCCCGGCCGCGCTGCGCCCGCGCCAGCCTGCTGCCGGCCTCGGGCGGGATGCCGAGGGCGGTGAACAGATGCTCGGAGGTGGAGTAGGTCTCGGGCGGGTCGGCGAGATCCAGGCCGAGCGTCTCGTTGATCATCTTCCAGCGCTGGAGGTCGCGCCAGTCGACGAATGTGATCGCCACCCCGGTCCGGCCAGCCCGCCCGGTCCGGCCGATCCGGTGCAGGTACGCCTTGTCGTCGTCGGGGCACTCGTAGTTCACCACGTGGGTGACGTCCTCGACGTCCAGGCCGCGGGCGGCCACGTCGGTGGCGACGAGCACGTCCACCTTGCCGTGGCGGAACGCGCGCAGCGCACGTTCCCGCTGGGCCTGGCC
>DAITAE010000630.1:0-2759 GCA_036824445.1 Streptosporangiaceae bacterium
GAGGCTGGATAGAAGCGCATGACCGGGCCGTGACGGTGACGCAGGCGGCGGCGCTTGGCCGGTTCGCCGGTCACGAGGTGTCAGCAGGCTGACAGCGGACGTGTCGGCGGGGTGACCGACAGCCACCTCGCGGTCGGGCCACGCTGGCGGTAGCTGGTCAATTCGAAGACCAGGAACCGCAGGAGGTCGTCATGAACCCGATCCGCATCATTCGCCGCCTGGCCGTCCTGCTGGCCGGGCTTGCCGCCACCGTCGTGGCGTCCATCCTCACCGCGTCCGCTGCGTTCGCCACGATGCCGGGACCCGTGCCGGCACTGCCGCCCGGCTTGAACAAGCACCCGCCGCTGGCTCCGGCCCACGTGCACGCCGCCCTGGCGGGCGGCATGCCCGGCTGGCAGATCGCCCTGATCGCAGCCGGCGCCGCGGTCGTGGCCGCCGTCATCGCAGTGCTCATCGACCGGGCATGGACAGCACACCGGCACGTGACCGCAAGCGCCACCTGACGCAGGCGCCATGAGCGGCACCTCGAGCCAGCCGATACCTCGTTCGTCGTATCGGCTGGCTCAGATCGTGAGGCACCCGAGTTCAGCACGTCTGCGCACGTCTGCGCCGGTACCGCCGGACGTGGTCTCGGCTCATGACGGGCTCGTCTGGCTGGTCAGGCTGTAGACGGCGACGCCATCGACGGTTTGACTGGTGAAGTGGGACTCGACCCATGAGGTGATGCGCGAGGCGTCACCGGATCCCCCGCCGAAGCTGGACCGGTTCTGGCCAACGAAGTAGTGGATCTTGTGCTCGAAGACGAGTCTCTGGAACTGGGCGAGGGTTGGCGTGGGGTCGGTTCCGTTGAATCCGCCGATCGCCAAGATCGGCTTCCCGGTAGCGAGCTGAAGCGGGGCGGCGCTCTCCGAACCGACCGTGGCGGCCACCCACGTGTAGCTGGAGGCCCCGGTCGTCAGCAGGTTGCTGAGCGCGGCGCTGACCTGGGTATTTCCACCCAGCCCGCCGGGCCCGCCACCTGGGGACTGCGTTCCGCCAGGGGATTGCGCGCCACCTGCGGACTGCGCGCCACCTGCGGACTGCGCCCCGCCGGTCTGGCCCGGCACCCCTTGGGGGCGCCCGCCGGACCCGCCCGCGCCGCCGACCCCACCGAGACCACCGGCCCCGCCCAGACCGCCGAGAGCACCTGGGCGGCCGACCCCGCCTGCGCCGGCGGGCCCGCCTGGGCCGCCGAACGCGCCAGCGACCGTTGGGCCCGCCGAGGGGAGAGCGCCGGTGTGGGCGCTATACGGCTGCGGCGGGTCAGGCTCGGCCGCGCTAAGCAAGGAGTCACGCAATCTCATGCCCGCCACCATTGGTGGTCGGGCTGCACACCGGCTGGAGCGCGGCTAGCAGCCGCCTATGAATGGCCATGGGCGAGCAGGGCGATAATGGCCGTCGATAGCCGGGTTTCAGGCGGCCGGACGCATCAGGTGTCACCCTGCGATTCCACAACAGCCGGGCCTGACTCCGGTGCGCGAGATGAGCGCTTCCCTGAGCAGTCCGGTGGGGGCCGTTACCCGGGGGGATGCACGCCGATCTGGCGTTGCGCGTCGGCCAGGACACGTCCTATGTCCCGGCCGAACTGGACGTCACAGGGGTGGCTGACCTGCCCCGACCGAGCATTGGCCGCAAGTTCGGTGAGGGCGGTCCGAAGCGCCACCACTGGTTGCGCGGTCTCCACCGGCGCCGCTGACCGGCCGGCTTCTCCCCATAGGTAGAGTTCGGCGAGCCCGGCGCTCATAGGGACGTTCAGGGTCACGGTCACCGTGCTGGTGACGCGGTCATCATGGTGCAGGACGAGATGGGTGACGTCGCCCAGGCCGGCCTCTGCGGTCACCGAACGCACGGGGCCGAGGCTGGCCCACAGCAGCGAGACGAGGTGCGGGGCGACGTCCCACAATCCGCCCTTGTCCCGGCGCCATGGGGTGTTGAACGGGTTGCCCGCCCGCAGGGCCGAGCCCAGCCAGACCGCGCACCCGCCGGCCCATCCGCCGGTGGCCGAGACCTCGGCCAGCCACGCCCGCACGTCGGCCTGGAACCGCGCGGTGAAGAAGACAACGGACGAGACGCCAGCCTGGGCCACCGCGCCGGCCAGCGCATCCGCGTCCGCCACCGAGATGGCGATCGGCTTCTCCAGCAGCAGGTGCTTGCCAGCGCCGCTCGCGCGGATGGCGATCGGGACCTGTACGTCCGGTGGCACCGCGAAAGCGACCGCGTCGATGTCGGCCAGGAACGCGGACAGGTCGTGGTGGGCGGTGGCGTGGAAGCTGGCCGCCAGGTCTGCAGCGGCGCCGGCGTTGCGGCCCCAGACCGCGGCGAACTCGACGCCGTCGGTGGAGGCGAGCGCGGGCGCGTGCGTGATCCGTGCCCAGTGGCCGGTGCCGACCAGGCCGAATCTCAAAGACCGGGTCATCAAGTGCCCTTCGTCGCGGGCCAGCGTGCCCGTAGTCAACGACGGCCCAGATAGATCGGTCAAGCGGCATCGACGTGGATCTTCGGGGAATATCGACGCAGCATGGGAAGGTGGACGGCTGTCCAGCGACGGAAGGTGCGGGCATGAATGCCACGAGCGGGACGCGCTCTGCGGGGCGTGGGCTCCAGGATGATGCCGCGGGCTCGGTGGCGGGCGCGCCGCGGCAGCCCGCCGTGGGGGTGGCCGGCCGCGGCGGCACGATCCTGGACGCGATCGGCGATACGCCGCTGGTCATGGTGGACGG
>DAITAE010000631.1:0-2747 GCA_036824445.1 Streptosporangiaceae bacterium
AGAACAACACCGACTCGGCGGGCAACTCCTACGGCTGCCACGAGAACTACCTGGTGGGCCGGCACGGGGAGTTCGGGCGGCTGGCCGACATCCTGATCCCGTTCCTGGTCACCCGGCAGGTCATCTGCGGGGCGGGGAAGGTGCTGCAGACGCCGCGGGGCGCGGTGTACTGCGTCAGCCAGCGTGCCGAGCACATCTGGGAGGGCGTGTCGTCGGCCACCACCCGGTCACGGCCGATCATCAACACCCGCGACGAGCCGCACGCCGACGCGGAGCGCTTCCGGCGGCTGCACGTCATCGTCGGCGACTCCAACATGAGCGAGACGACCATGCTGCTCAAGGTCGGCGCGACCGACCTCGTGCTCCGGATGATCGAGGCCGGCACGGTCATGCGCGACCTGACGCTGGAGAACCCGATCCGGGCGATCAGGGACGTCAGCCACGACATGACCGGCCAGCGCCGGGTCCGGCTCGCCAACGGCCGCGAGGCCAGCGCGCTTGAGATCCAGCGCGAATACATGTCCAAGGCCCGCGATTTCACCGATCGCCGCGGCGCGGACGCCACCGCCAAGCGCGTGCTGGACCTGTGGGAGCGGGCGCTGACGGCGATCGAGATCGGCGATCTCGACCTGGTCGCGCGGGAGATCGACTGGGTGACAAAGCACCAGCTGATCGAGCGGTACCGCGCCAAGCACGACCTGCCGCTTTCCTCGCCGCGGGTGGCGCAGCTCGACCTCGCCTACCACGACGTGCACCGCGGCCGGGGACTGTACTACCTGCTGCAGCGGCGCGGTGCGGTCGAGCGGGCGGTCTCCGACGTCGACATCTTCGAGGCCAAGTCGGTGCCGCCGCAGACGACCCGGGCCCGGCTGCGCGGCGAGTTCATCCGGCGCGCGCAGGAGCGCCGCCGCGACTTCACGGTGGACTGGGTCCATCTCAAGCTGAATGACCAGGCACAGCGGACGGTCCTCTGCAAGGACCCGTTCCGCTCGGTGGACGAGCGGGTGGAGAAGCTGATCGCCGGCATGTGAACCGGCCGCCCTGGCCGGCCGTTGAACGGACGGCAGGGATGGGGCCCGCCCGGGGCGAACGACCTGCCGCAGCCGGTAGGCTGGCTGGGCTCACCAACAGAGACGACAAGGCTGCACAATGCGACGCATCGCTCTCATTCTCATGCTTCCCCTGCTCGGGGTCGGCGTACTGGCGGGCTGCGGCGGTTCGCCAGCGCATTCGGCCGCCACCCCGACCGTGACGGTGTCCGGGCCGTTCGGCAAGGCCCCGGGCGTCACGATCCCCACGAAGAAGGCCACCACCAGCCTCACGGTGAAGACGGTCATCCACGGCTCCGGGCCCGTGCTGGGCAAGACCGATGCCTTCGTGGGCAACTACGCCATCTACATCTGGAGCGGCACCGCGCACCGGCTCGCCCAGAGCAGCTTCACCGCTAACCCGACGCTGTTCGCCGGCCAGCTGCTGCCGGGCCTGGAAAAGGCGCTGATCGGGCAGAAGATGGGCAGCCGCGTGCTTGCGGTCATCCCGCCGAAGGACGCCTTCGGCTCGACCGGCAACCCGCAGGCGGGGATCAAGGGCACCGACACCCTCGTCTTCGTGGTGGACCTGATCAAGGACTTCCCGTCGAACGCGTCCGCCGCCGGCCAGCACGTCTCCAGCGGCGGCAGCGGCCTGCCCAAAGTGACCGCGAGCACGGGTGCCGCCCCGCAGATCAAGGTGCCTTCGGCCAAGCCGCCGGCCAAGCTGGTGACCAAGACCCTGGTCAAGGGGAGCGGCCCGGCCATCGCCAAGGGGCAGACCGTGGTCGTGCAGTACGTGGGGGCGATCTGGAAGTCCGGGAAAGTGTTCGACGCCTCCTGGAAGCGGGGCCAGCCGTTCGGCTTCACGATCACCGCCAGCCCCAGCCAGGTCATCCCCGGCTGGGACAAGGGCCTGGTCGGCCAGAACGTGGGCAGCAGGGTGATGCTGGTCGTCCCGCCCGCCGACGGTTACGGCAAGAGCGGCAACTCGCAGGCGGGGATCAAGGGAACGGACACGCTCGTCTTCGTTGTGGATGTCCTCGGCGCCTTCAACTGAGCGCCGGCTCAGTTCCAGAACTCGAACGGCTCGTCGATAGCCTCCCCAGCCTGGAAGGCAGGCAGCAGTTCGGGCAGGCGGCCCGGGTAGAAACGCTCGGTGCTGCCAAGGATCTCGCCGACCTCCCACCAGCGGGCGTCGACGTAGATCTCCAGCTCGTACGCGGTCCTGCCGTCGGCGCGGATGGCGGGCCGGTGCCCGGGAACGCGGGCGCCCACCACCACCTCATGCTGCAGGCGGCGCTGCCCGCGCGAGCGCCAGGTGGAGTCGCGCCGCCAGGACGGCGGGCCGAGCGCCGCCGCGTCCAGCAGCAGCCCGGTTTCCTCCCGGACTTCCCGGACGGCCGCGCCGGCGTAGGACTCCCCGTCGCGAATGCCGCCGCCGGGAAGTTCCCACCAGCCCGTCGGGACCTCGGGCGTGACCGCGTGGAAGAGCAGCACGCGCCCGCCCTCGTCGGTGAGCACCACGCGCACCGCGTCCCGTTCCAGGTCGAACCGGAGCTCCTCCATCAGGGCCCTCCGGCCAGCAGCCGGGCCGCGTGGCGCCCCGCCGCCGCGGCGGCCAGGAAGTAGGCACCATCCTCGGCGAGGCCCCGCCCCATGGTGGACAGCCGGACCGGGCACGCGGCCAGCGGCTCCATCAGCCCGTCCACCGGCACC
>DAITAE010000632.1:0-2743 GCA_036824445.1 Streptosporangiaceae bacterium
CGGGTCAGCGGCATCGCGGAGGTCACCTCTCCACCGTACGACGTGATTGCCCAGGACGCCGCAGCCCAGTTGCGGGCCGCTGACCCGCACAACGTGGTCCGGCTGATCCTTCCCCGCCACGATGCGGGCAATCCGGGCGATGCGTACCACGACGCGGCGCACCTGTTCCGTGACTGGCAGCAGCAGGGCATTCTGCTT
Organism: Streptosporangiaceae bacterium; assembly: GCA_036824445.1. Lineage (GTDB taxonomy): Bacteria > Actinomycetota > Actinomycetes > Streptosporangiales > Streptosporangiaceae > UBA9676. The sequence goes on from DAITAE010000632.1 coordinate 199, forward strand.
CCCGACCCGGAGCCTGCCCTGTACGTCTACGAGCAGGCCCGTCCGGCCGGGGAGATCCTCCAGCGGGGGCTGATCGGCGCGCTGCGGCTGACGCCGCTGGACGCGGGTTCCGTCCTGCCCCATGAGGACGTCATGCCCGGCCCGGTCACCGGCCGCCGGCAGCTGATGGAGGCGACCGGGGCCAACCTGGAGCCCATCTTCCTGCTCTACGACGGTGACGGCGCGGACCGGGCTGCCTCGCAGCTGGTTGCGCAGGTGGCCGGGTTCCGGCCACCGCTGGTGACGGTGGACACCGACGACGGGATCCGGCACCGGCTGTGGGCACTGGCCGATCCGGCCGAGCACGCCGTCGTAGCCGCCGACCTCGCCTGCCGCCAGGCGCTGATCGCCGACGGGCACCATCGCTATGCTGCCTATCTCGAACTCCAGGCCCGCAAGCGGGCCGGCGGCCGGGGCGCGGGCCCGTGGGACGCGGGGCTCGCGCTGCTGGTGGACTCGCAGGCCTTCCCGCCCCAGATCGGCGCGATCCACCGGGTGATCCCCGGGCTCAGCGCGCCGGAGGCCGTGCAGCGGGCCAAGGCCGCGTTCACCGTACGGCCGCTGCCGGAGCGCCTGGCGCGGGATGCCCCCGGCATGCTGGATCTGCTGCGCGAGGCCGGCGGTGTGGCGTTCGTGGTTGCCGGGGACGGCGAGGCCCACCTGCTCACCGACCCCGACCCGCTGCAGGCGGAAGCGGCGATGCCCGGCCGGTCGGCGCGCTGGCGCGGGCTTTCCGCCTCCGTGCTGCAGGAACTCCTCCTCGGCCGTCTATGGGGGATCCGGGACGACGAGAGCAGCGTCCAGGTGCATCATGACGCGGCGCAGGCGCTGCGGGCGGCCGACCGGCCACCGGGCGGGACCGCGGTGATCTGCCCGCCGCTCGCGGCGGCGGATATCCGCGCCATCGCCGCGGACGGTGAGCGAGTGCCGCGCAAATCGACGTCCTTCGCGCCCAAGCCGCGCTCGGGACTCGTGCTGCGCTCGTTCGCCTACGGCTGACGGCCGTCAGCAAGACCGCCGGGCCTCTCACGGCCGTTCACCGGGAGTGGCCGGCCTTGCGGACGTACAGCCAGTCGGGTCCCTGCGTGAGCGGCACGAAGTTCGCGAGGAAGTAGGCGCGTAGCCGCGGCGTCCAGGGAATACGCCGGGTGTTGTCGCTGGTGAGCCACAGATACTGGGCCGCGCGGAACGCCGACATCCACAGCTGTTCCACGGCCGGGACGTTGCCGGCGCCGGTCAGCCCGTTGCGGCCGCCGGAGAGCGCGTAGTCGCTGCCGACGCCGTCGACCATCGTCGAACAGCCGGGGGCGTTCGAGGCGAACCTGTCGATGGCGATCGTGTATGACATCTGGTCGCTGAGCACACATGCGCCGGGCGGGATGAGCCGTTCGGCCGCGCTGATCTCGCTGGCGGGTATGGCGGCGGCAAGGTGGCTCTCGGCGGCCGCTTGCAGCGCCGCGAAGGCGGTGAGCGTCAGCACCGCGAGCAAGGCCGCTCCCCGCCGCAGCAGCACCATCCGCCGCGCCCGGGCGCCGGCCACGGCGGGTGCCCCGAGCACGCGGGAAAGGGGCAGTGCGATGGCGAGTGCGAGGAAGGGCGCGAGGAACGCCGAGTAGTGGTTGTAGAAGTCGGAGGGCCACAAAAAGGCGACGGCCACAAGCGCGAAGGTAGCGGTAGCGAACTTCTCCAGCGCGGGCGGCGCCTGGTGGGTAAGGCGCACCGCCAGCACCGACAGCCCAGCGATGATCACGATGACCGCGGCGGCGATCGCCACCAGCGCCGGCGTCGGCAGCTGCGGCGCGTGGGTGAGCCCGAGCATGTGCTGCAGCCTGAAGCCGAGCGGCACCCGCGCAAGGTCCGCCCTCACCAGCTGCGCCAGGATCACGCTGCGGTAGAAGGTCCCGGGGGCGAGCAGCGCGAACGGCAGCACGGCCGCCAGGAAGCCGACCGCGACGCCGGCGGCGAAGCGGGCGGCGTCGCGGGGGCGCCGGGCGGTGAGCGCAATGATCACCAGCACTGGCAGGATGGCCCACACCTTGACCGCGCCCGCGAACCCGAACGCGAGCCCTCCCCAGAGCAGGCGCCGCCCACCAGCCAGCCGGTCGCCGTCGAACACGGCGAGCGCCCCGAGCAGGCAACCGAGCACAAGCCACGGCTCGAGCAGCACGGTTCTCGCGGCCAGCAGGCTGTCGGGATAGACGGCGAGGATCCCGCAGGTCACGGTCACCGCGAACAGCCCGCGGTGGCGGGTGAGCAGACCACCCAGCGGCACGGCCGCGGCGCTCGCGAGCGCGGTGAGCACACGCGCGGCCGCCATCCCGGAGACGGTGCCCAGCGTCTTGGTCGCCAGCGCGACCGGCGCCATCAGCAGCGTGATCCCCGGCGGCTGCACCATGATGAAGTCGCGGTACGGCAGCGCCCCGTGGACGAGCCGGACGGCGCTGCCGAAGTCGGTCCCGTCGTCGTATTCGGTGATCCCGAGCAGGTAGCCCGGGCGGCTCAGCTG